>NZ_JBJHZX010000007.1:0-145657 GCF_045310515.1 Candidatus Clostridium eludens
AAGCATTTAATCTCACCCGCATAGCAGGCGGTTTTTAGTTTCAGGCACTAAAGTACCTTCAACTTGTTAAAACATAATAAAATAAAAAATAAACCTGTATCTTTAAGAGGTACAGGTCTTTTTACCTATAAAAAATAACGCCAACTTATTAAGCTGACGTTTCTACATTATTTTAATTATCTATAATTATCTTTAGTAATAACCTAAAATTATATGTATTTTGTTACTTTAGTGTATCAAATGAATATCCCTGAGCCTTAAAGTATTCTATGACCTGAGGAAGTGCTTGCACCGTAGTAACTTTTTCAGCAGCATCATGCATTAATACTACCAGATGATCATGATTAGAATACCTTTCGACTTCCTCTATTAGATGTGATACAGGTACTCTGTTATATTCGGCATCGCCAGTTAAATCATTCCAATCAACATATTGATATCCATTTCTCTTTGCTTCCTCTCTAAATGGTTCTAGTTTCTTACCAAAAGAACCTCCTGGAAATCTTACAAGCTTTAAATTATAATTGTTTCCTAAAATAGATTTTAATATTTCTTGACACTTATCCACATCACTCATAAATACCTTTGGATCTGAATATATATAATTCATATTATGGGAATAAGTGTGATTCCCTACCACATTACCTTCTGTAACTTCTTCCTTTACAAGTTCTCTATTCTTCTCTGCATTTTTACCAATTAAAAAAAATGTAGCTTTCACATTATACTGTTTCAATATACTCAGTATTTTTGGAGTATTATTTGCAGAAGGTCCATCATCAAAAGTTAAATACACCACTTTTCTTCCATCTGATTTATATGGATTGAATTCACTTAAATTTGTATTATTTGTATTAGTATTTGCTTGTAATTTAATTTGTCCATTCTTGATGGCTCCTATTTTAGTGGCCTTTACAGTATTAGGTTTTATCTTATATGACTTTGCGCTAAATGGTTTCTCTAATGCAATAAGTCCCACCAAAAATAAAAACAAAAATGCTGATACAATTATTAATATATTTTTCTTCTTTTTTTTAGAACTTCTATATATTCTATACTGTACCATATATAGCTTCCTTTCCACTCTTACTAATATATATTATATAGTTTCAAATCTATACAATCTACTAAACTTTTACTAATTAACTGTTAATTTTACATTTTTATTTCTTATACTAAGATACTATTTCTCCATAAATTTTTATATTCCTGCTTGATTTTACAAAAATAAAAAAAATATAGCTTAGAGCAATAAATCTGCCCTAAGCTTTTCATTATATTGTTATTTTAAGTCCTGCTCATAGGCTTTAACCATTTTCTTAACCATATTTCCGCCTACGGAGCCAACTTCTCTAGTAGTTAAATCCCCATTGTAGCCTTCTTTTAAATCTACTCCAACTTCTCGGGCTGATTCCATCTTAAGCTTATTTAAAGATTCTCTAGCCTCTGGTACTAGTAATTTATTACTGTTACCTGGCATAATCAACACCTCTTTCTAGAGCAATTTTTAATGCTACACTTAAAGTTTGTGCATTTCTATAAAAAATACGCTAGATAATTGAATAAATATTTAGCACATAAATATAAAAATACGCTGAATTGGATATAATGTTAATATTTGTATCAATCTCCATATTAATACTTTAATATCTTACTCATTATGTTTTTACCATGAATCACAAAAAGCCCTGGTTAATTCCAGAGCTTTTTACTATTTCTTTGACGGTCTATATCCTGATAAATTATTAGATGCCGATTCTTCCTCACTTCCATATTTGTAATCTCGAGGCAGAAGAATTTGAACCCTTGCCCCCTCGTTGCAAACACTATGCTCTCCCACTGAGCATGCCCCCAAAAGTGATAGGAGTTTATCCTCCTATCTGGTTCAGCTTTTTCTTTAGTTCATTAATTGTTTGTTGATGTTTTTTTATCTGTTCAAAAAACTTATTATATCCATCATTTCCTATTGAATCCGCATTGATTTCATAGAACTTCTTTCCGATTTCTGCATAAACCCTATTGATACTTTCTTCCTCTTTGTTGATGCTCATATTGATTTTAGTTATTTCGACGAGTTCCCCTGATTTTTTAGCAGCCGTTGATGCTGCACTTCCGACTGTTTTACTTAAGTTATCAAGAAATGACATATAATCGCTCCCCCCTTACTATGCTATAAATTCGCGGCCCCATTTATCGAACAAACATTAATCTATTTCACTATTATATTAGGATTTTTCAATGAATAATCTAATGGTGATTCGTACTATACAATGTATGCACTAAGTATTCATATGTTCTTGCATGAATATTATATTTGTTTCAAATTATGTATATATGTGGTCTAATTCGATATAATGATTGGCACCATAAAAAAAGGAAATAAATAAATCCTCCCAAGAAGGAGGAAAATTTAATAATTTGTACACAATGAATATATACTTATTTTACAATATAGTAAGATTTTAAATTAACTTTATAGTAAATCTTGTCTACACTACTAGATTAACAATTTCTCAATATCTAATACAGTATTAACAATGAAATCTGCGCCTGCCTTCTCAAGTTCATCTCTATCACCATATCCGTACAGAACACCAATTGAATCTATTCCTACCTTTTTTGCGCCGTTAATGTCATGTTCCCTGTCCCCTATCATTATTACTTTTGATAAATTGATAATACTACAACTTTCTAACGCATATTGAATAACCTCATCTTTTTTAATTCTTGTTCCATCAAGATTACTTCCAGCAATATACGTGAAATATTCAGCAATATCAAACCTCTCTAATACTTGTTGTGCAAATACTTGAGGTTTAGATGTTGCAACAACGAGTGTCTTGTTATTGTATTTTAATGTTTTAAGTAAATCCTCAATTCCATTATAAACCAAATTTTCAAATATGCCCTTTTTTCTATAATACTCACGATAGTATTCTACAGCAGTCTTTGCTTGTTCTTTTGAAAATCCGCAATAACTTTCAAAAGAATCACGCAAAGGAGGTCCAATGAATTTATTTAATTCGTTTCTGTTATCTACCTTTATATCGTATTTTTCAAGAGCATATATAACTGAATTTGTTATGCCTGTTGCAGAGTCCGTAAGTGTACCATCAAGGTCAAATAATATGCATTCATATTTCATTACTCATTCCCGCCCATCCTACATTTATTCACTATTATACACATTGTCAATACTTTTAAAAATAATATCAAATATATTTCCCACATTGCTTGTTCAAAGTAACGATCAAAAGATAGTCCATTATAAATAAAACCTCTTGGTAAACAACAATTTACATTTGTTGCGCAAGTTGAGAATAATGAATTTTTCGTGAAGATAGAAAAACATTTATTATCCTGTATGTTGATTATAGTTGAACTTACGCTCTCTTACATCAATGCTAATTTTCCTCTGTAAAGATAAAAAATGTAGACAAATACCTAACATAGCAAAGAAACCAATATAGCCGCATATAGGGAACAAAGTTGCAATAAGTTCTTTAAAGCCTACAATACTTCCAATGAAAGCCGACACAACCGCCCCCAGTATCAGGGTATTTCCCTGAATATTTCTGATATTCTTTATACGAACAGTCACCCCAAAAAGACAGGATAATGCACTTCCGAACATTCCGCAAAGTAGGAGAATCGCGTAGGCTTTTCCCAAAAATGGATGTATTCTTTCAGCAAGTATAAGCATTGGGAGCTTTGCACCTGACAGCATAGCCTGATTCAAAATCAAAGGAAGTAAAGTACAAACAAATACAATTATTAGTTGCACCGTCCCCTGGAAAATTCCTTTATAAATAGTTTTTTCTTCTTTTACATTCGGTGCAATCGGTACCAGTATGGAGATAGCTGCCATCATGTTATAAGATACAAACGAAAGCATAGAAAATAGCCAGTTTCCAAGCAAAGGATTTGTCCCAGAAAATGGCCTGGCAATTATATTACTTCTGTGAAAACAGAAAAATGATAAAATACCAGTAATCATTGCAACCACAATCAAGAGAGGAACTGTAATACTAAATGCATTTAGTACGCCTTTAGCCCCCCACAATGCTACTACCGCCAAACAAACCGCCATGAGTGCACTTCCAATAATTATGGGCATACCAAACACCTGATCTAACAGTGCCCCAGCTCCTGCTATCATAACAATTACAACACCAAACAGGAAAAAAATAAATATCCCGCCGAAGATTACCCGAAGCCATGGCTTTTCTTTTTCCACAATAATTTTGTCAAACTCTACGACTCCTGTATGCTTTGCAATTTTCATAGCGAAGCAACCAAGCATACAGAATAACAGGACAGAAAAAACCATTCCTACCAACCCAAAGCTTCCAAATACTCCGAAAAACTGCATGAGTTCCTGTCCTGACATAAAGCCAGCTCCTAAAAAACTTCCTGTAAAGGCCATTGCAATCTGCCGGGATGATATATTTTTTATATACAAATAAATCACTTCCTTTAACCATGAATTATGTAAATAGTCTTTATTTCGCACTTAATTACTGTTCCATCACAACTATAAAAAGATTGTGATGTATTATATCATTTTTCTACTACTTCCATAAATAACATTTTACAAAGAAACATCACATAAACTACCAAATAAAATTTTCTCTTTTTTGTCAATATTCTTTACATACCTTTCAAATTCCAAACAGAAATTAACCCTATCTTATCTTGTATTACTTTTGTAAGATGTATAATAGCTGTGTTTATTATAAACCTTCATTATTAAAAGTCAATACATTGGTAAAATATACTATAATACTTTTTCAATTCATATTTTTAATTTCTTGCAATGTTTTATTATATGCATCAGATATAGCATCTTCTACTACTATAATTTTAAAGTCTCGTTCACTAGCTTCATAAATACTTGTTCGTGGACAATTTAGGAAATTACATCCAAATAAATATCAGGGTATCTATCTTCATACTTTTCAGAAAATCTTCTAAGTTAGTTTTATAAAACGCCCCCTATCTTGACTTATAAATAGCTCATTCTTTATTGCTGATAGATTGTATATTGCCTTGTAACAATTTTTCGTATTTTAGTTCTCCTGAGAATAAGAAAAATTTAATATTTTTAGGATAATATGGTATCAACTTCAGTAAGTAAATTAAATGCTACACTTGCTTATTTTGTCATATATACACATATAGTATTAAATTTTATTTACGATTTCCCGTGTTGAAGCCCCATTTAACCTTGGAGCCACAGGTATATGTTGAAAGATTCGCCATGAATTACTACCAGTGTAGTCCCTGATGTTTTCACTATAACTATTACACCACATTTTGGCAACATTTTGATTCCAATTTGATTCCTGAATAATTCCTCATATATAGGTATTTTCCATAACTTAGAATTATTTTGTTCCATGATAATTTTTCCAGCATTTATCACACGTTAAACAGCAGCGAGTGGCAAAATTAGGACAGTGGCCGGCAGTTGTATATCCACTGGCGGTTGGTTTGGAACCGTGTGCTATATTCTTTATCCAGTTAACCATATGTGTTTTTATTATTATTAATTTCAAAAAAACCACCTCCAATATCATATTAAAGTTAAGTTGTATGGATATTATAACATTTCATGTTAATAAATTCGGTAACATCGGTAACATATAATATAAATTATTTCATTATGCTAACCCAATTCTTCCAATTAGCAATATTCTCAATCAACCTATGTCTTCGCTTTATAGCTCCTCCAGGAGACATATTAAATTTTACCCCAACCTTCAAATCCGTTTTCCTGTACTTATACTTGTATTCCAAAAATTCCTGATCATCAATCCTTAGATCTTTAATATTGCCTCAATAACAGCATTGTCTGCTTTCATATTTCTAAGAGCTACTACTTTTACGGCTACTCTACTACTATCTATACTGTTATAACTTATCCCCTTTTGTAGCTCCATTAGGGTTTATTTCCCAAAGACCTTTACTACTACCTTAGCCTCCTCTGTAATGCAGTTCTGTTATTATTACTTAAAAAGTACCATATTCCTAAAATTAAAAGTATAAAAACTGCAAGTAAAAAAGGAAGTTTATTAAAAAGTTTTTTCATTCTAATTTGTCCCCCTTATCTTCCTTTAATAAACTTTTGCACTAGATATTTCTACACATATTCCTAAATTCGTCCTAAAAGTGATAAAAAAGCTAATTATTTAAACATATTACAGACTTTAATTTATATAAACATATAAATTTTTTGTCCAAATAATAATTTATTTGCGGTATTATTTATATATATAGTTAAATTATAGAGATAATTTGTATTATAATTTGCTTATACATAGAATTGAGGGATGGGATAAAATTGAAAAAGCATTTTAAGAAGCTTATTGTAATAACTTTTTCTTTAATACTTACTATTAGCGTTGGATGTAGCAATTCAAAAGTAACTAATAATAAAGATATGGATGTTGCATCTAAAAAGGTGATAAATGAAGTAATATCAAATTATATTAGTAACTACTATTCTCATATATTAACTAACGCTGCCAAGGTCTTTGAAGCACATAAGGTATACGCAATTGAACAGAAAGATGGATTAGCAAATGTTTATATTTATACCTTATTTGAAGGGTATATATTTTCTAATGGAAAATTTAGCTCTTCATCTTCTGGAACAAATCCAGCGTTCATTGTGTTAAAGAAAGATAAGGGTAAATTTAATGTTGTTAAATTTCAACAACCCAAGGACGGAACTGAATGTGAAGCATCTATAAAAAAAATGTTTCCACGTAAATATGCCAAGGAAGCTATGAGTGATGCAGGTCGTGATTTAGAATTAGAAAAACAAATAAAATTAAAAGCTAAAGAATGGTTAAAGGCACAAGGGGGGTATAGTATGTTAGAAAAAAATAAAAAGAAATGAGAAAAGATTCGAGCAGATGGGTTCGTCAGATGGTGGATAAATGAAGGAATTATGGTGTTCTAATTAACAATAAGGATTTAAACTGGCTTTTAAGTTATTATTTAGTTATGGGGTAAGCTTTTTAAATTTGTCAAAAAAGGCTCATATAAAGGATAGAAGAAAGTGGTTAGGGGAAAAGTGAAAAGTATAAACGAAAAGTTGAACCTTTGTAAAATTCGTAAAAGAAGATAAGTAAATTTATGCGAAGCAGTCATCTTAATTGAACTAATAGATAAGTTAGAATTTGGGAGGTAGTAGTAAATGATACATTCTTTTTTGATGATAGGACAATCTAATATGGCAGGGCGTGGATATATCAAAGATGTACCAATAATATGTAATGAACGCATTAAGATGTTGAGAAATGGACTCTGGCAAATGATGATAGAGCCTATTCATTGTGATAGACCCTTTACTGGAATAGGACCAGGGGCATCGTTTGCTTCCGCATGGTGCAACAAAAATGAAACTGAAGAAATTGGATTAATTCCTTGTGCAGAAGGCGCTACTAGTTTAGATGATTGGACTGTTGGTGGAGTGTTGTTTGAAAATGCTGTATTTCAATCTGAATTGGCACAACGAACAAGTAAATTAGACGGAGTTTTGTGGCATCAGGGAGAAAACGACTGTAATCCAGAAGGTGTTAATCATTACTATGAGAAATTTTTAGTTATAGTAGAAACTCTCCGTAGAAGATTAAATGTTCCTGATATTCCAGTGATTGTTGGTGGGTTAGGTGATTATTTAAATGCTGGTAAATATGGGCGTTATTTTCGTGATTATTCTTTGATAAACAAAATTCTGCTTGAATTTGCGAATACACAGGATAATTGTTATTTTGTTACGGCTTCTGATTTGAAAGCAAATCCAGACAATATCCATTTCAACGCAATGTCACAAAGAATTTTTGGCCTTCGATATTTTGAAGCGTATGACAAAAGAATTAATATATTAGAATCAATGAAAGAGGAAATTTCAAAAATTAACGAATTGAATAATAAACCTTTGTCTAAAGTAGAAAAAACAGCACTAATAGGTAACGAATTTGGAAAAGGAAATATATCTTTGGAGGAGTATGAGGAACAGTTATCTAAAATAAATGATAAAGAATAGTATAAATTTTCAATTTATAGAGCTGAAGTAATATAATTTTAGCTTCAGTTATGTCATATCTTTCTTATTTTGTTCCAATAACTAGAGTGAAAAACATTCTAGTTTTATTTTTTAGTATGTACAATAAATTAGACATTAGAATTGTAATATCTAGTTCGTTTTCTATAGGGGTAATACCAGATTATCAATTTGTATTAAATATATGTTAATTTATAGTACATGCTTTTTCAGTACATGATGAGGCTGCTGATATTACTCCTATACGCATAAATATTCACACTATATCATTAAAGTGATTCTATCCAAAATAATAAGCATCAGTAAAATGGTAAATATTCATTATTCTATTTATTATTTCATATTCATGTATAATATAGTATAATTATAAATACAAGAGGAGGTAAATATATGAATTTAATATTAGAAAATGGAAATTTATCAAACTATTTACTCGTAAATAAATATGTTGATTTTAACAAAAAAATTATACAGGATAAAGCAAAGGAACTATTTCATGAAAATTTAGATGAAATTAAAAAAATTAGAATTGCATTTGAGTATGTTAGAGATGATATTTCTCATTCTTGGGATATTCAAAGTAAGAAGATAACAAGAACTGCTTCAGAAGTATTACAATATAAAGAAGGTATGTGCTATGCAAAATCCATGTTATTGGCTGCATTATTAAGGCATCAAGGCATTCCAACTGGTTTTTGCTATCAAAGATTAACATTAGGAGATACTCCCCAAACAGGATACTGTATACATGCTTTGAATGCAGTTTTCATTCCATCAATAGGTAGATGGATACGTATAGACACTCGAGGAAATACAAATGGCAAGAATGCTCAATTTTTTATAGATAAAGAGCAACTTGCATTTCAGGTTCGTGTAAAATATGATGAAGTTGATTATCCAACAATATTTATCGATCCTATTAAAATAACAATTGAAACATTAGAAAACAATACAAATTGTATTGAAATGATTAAATATAATTTACCTACTGCATTAAGCTGATTTTAATAATATAAATATTTTAAATTGAAATATTAAATAAATACGAATTGTATTAAAGTGAAGAGATAATGTAATTAAAAGTAACATTGAAGGTAAAGAACGCTCAAAGCTTTGGGCAATAGCTTATATAAAAACTAATCAACTTATATTTGACTTAAATACTTTCATTAATGTTGAGTTAGAAAGATTAGGATTTAATGCACCTATTATTGGTACAGCAAATAATTTTAATAATAAAAAATTAATTAGTGAATGGTCTCTTAGACATGTTGCTTTTATTGCTGGACTAGGTAGCTTTGGATTAAACAATATGCTTATTACAGATAAAGGATGCCGAGGCAGATTAGGTAGTTTAGTAACGAATCTGAATCTAGAGCCTAACATGATACAAAAAAAGGTAAATAGCGTAGAAATATATTACTACCTTTTCGATTGTCGAACAAAATTCTAATTTTATTACTAAACTAGAGTGAAAAATACTCTAGTTTTATTTTTTTCTGCTTCTAATGCTTCTTGAACCACATCGCAGCTAAAATTTAGGGCTTAATTATTGCGCCAGAATAAAAGTATTGATGTGATTTAAATAGAAATTTTTGTGTAAGCCCTGTAACATTATTTCCTTAATGAAAAAATCTTGTCTAAACCATCCCTATAAACTTTTATCCACTTTTCAGTCATCTTATAACCTATTTCATCAGTGTCACCTTTTATTCCATTAATCACTAATTATTTCCTCCATTTTAAATCATCTCCTTAATAATAATTATAAATTTCAAAGACAAAAATAAAATCAACCTTTCGGTTGATTTTGAAGGTGGATTTATCAAGTAATCCTTAGAAAAACATAGGAGTATTATCTAATTACCACGCTGGGATAAAATATTCACATTCTGAATAAAAAAATAAGAGGTCATATCCAAAATACAGTCCTCTAAAGTTAAAATTTTTATATTTTTATTATGGCATTCTGTTAAAATACCCGTCTTGACCCTACATAAGCTGATTTCCAATAGTTCGTAAATGGTGAAATCACAACACCTCTGCTAGATGAGGCGTTTATGAATTGCCCACCACCAATATAAATTCCAACATGGCTTACCATCCCATCTCCTGTAAATGAAAAGAAAACTAAATCACCTACTTGAAGATTTTCAAATCTTACGCTTGTGCCTATGTTGAATTGATCACGAGAAACTCTCGGCAACATAATACCATTCCTTGTAAATACATAGGAAGTTAATCCAGAACAATCAAAGCCACTTGGCGTATTGCCACCCCACAGATATCTAACTCCAATGTATTTTTTTGCTGTGGCAACAACAGAATCAGCAGTTAACAATTGAGCAGTTAGGGTTCCTACTATTCCATCCATTGCCAAGCTACGTGAAGCTTGAAATCTTATTACACTTTTTTGAGTCATACTCCCAAAAATGCCATCCACTTTCCCAACATTAAATCCTACATTATTTAATTTTGTCTGCAACTGCACCACCCCTGCACCTCTGGAACCCAAACGTAAGGTTTCAGCTTGTACCATTGTAGGAAGCAAGAACATAAAAAAAATTACGAGAATAATACTTAATATTTTTTTCATAATTTATTTTAGTGAGGAAAGTGTATGTAATACCAAACCCACCAAATAATCACCTCTTTTCATTTTATAATAAGAATCTTCGTTGAACTTTGGATTTCCTTTTCTACTCTTTGTTTAATTATCGGATAGTGTAATAAACTATTTATAGACTTACGGGTTTTACCTATATGTACCTCCAATGGAAACTATTTTTTTCACTGTCACAACCATATCTACAGTTTCATCAAGAAATCCTGGCCAGGTACGTATAATATTAACCTGACTCTTGCATTTTCATAATATTCACTTTAAAAACCAATCAATAGAATTTGTAAATATTTTTTTAAATAGTTCATAATTGCCTTCAATCTTCTCAGTTTCTTTTAGAATGTTAGATTTTCCAGAGGCAAATCTTCCTCCAGACCATACATCATCCTCATATTCATCGGCATATATTTTTACATTTTCCTTGGTATACTCAGGATGAAATTGGAATCCTATTGCTTTATAAGTATTACTTATAAAGATCTGATTTGGAGCGGCTTCTGTATATCCTAAAACCATACAATTTTGTGGCAAGCTATAATGATCACTATGCCATAAAAAAGTTTTAAAACCCTGTTTTAACCCTTCCAATATTTTGTGTTTTTTACCTTCCATGGTAATTTTAATATTTAGCCAGCCTACTTCTTTTTCTTTTGCTTTATAAACTTTCCCCCCTAAAGCTTCTGCTATTATTTGTGCTCCCAAACAAAAGCCAATTACAGGAATATTGTTCTTTAGTGCTTCCTTTACATATTCAATTTCATTAATTAACCACGCGTCATCATTTTTATTCCAAAGATGCTGAGAACCTCCATGGATAATAATCAAATCAATACCTTTTAATTCAGGATAATCTTCCGGATTAAAAGCTTTGAATTTTTGAGAACTATTATTTTTATTTTCCTTTAACCAAAAGTCAACATTTGTTGCTTTTGGATGATCCTTATCATGTATCAACTCAATTATTTTCAAATTAACCCTCCAAATTGTACTTTCTATTTTATATGTTTTTATTAATTTAATAATTATTATATAATTTTTAAAAAATATTTTTTAATATTTTTTCAAATATGATATTTTTATTTTAAATTAGCATTAAAAAAGCCATCAAACTAATTGTAATTTGATATTACATACTAGCTTGGTGGCCGTGATTTAACCTTGAATACTCTCTAAATATTCATCATAGGTTGATCTTTTATCTATAAATCCATTATCAGTAAGCTGTATAATCCTATTTGCTGTAGTCTGGATAAATTGATGATCATAGGATGAAAACAATATAATACTTTTGTAATCTATAAGTCCGTTATTCAATGCCGTAATAGATTCTAAATCAAGATGATTGGTAGGCTGATCTAAAATAAGTACATTGGCATTTTCCATCATCATCTTTGCCAGCATGCATCGTACTTTTTCCCCTCCTGACAGAATACTTACCTGCTTTAAAGCCTCTTCCCCTGAAAATAATATCCTTCCTAAAAATCCTCTAATATAACTTTCAGACTTTTCATCTGAAAATTGTCTCAGCCAATCCACTAAATTCAATTGTTCATCATTAAAATACTTAGAGTTATCCTTTGGAAAATATGCCCTTGAAGTTGTAACCCCCCATTTGTATTTTCCACTATCCGGTTCCATCTCTCCCATAAGAATTTTAAACAATATAGTCTCTTGAATTTCATTTTCTGCTATAAAAGCAATTTTATCACCTTTGGATACTGTAAAACTGACATTATTCAAAACTTTTTTTCCATCTATAATTTTTGTAATGCCATCAACTATTAATATATCATTCCCCACTTCTCTCTCAGGTTTAAAGCCCATAAAAGGATATTTTCTGCTGGAGGGTTTAATATCTTCTAGAGTTATTTTATCCAGTAGTTTTTTACGGGATGTAGCCTGATTAGACTTTGAGGCATTGGCACTGAAACGCTCTATAAATCTTTGCAGATCCTTAATCTTTTCTTCTTTCTTCCTATTTTGCTCCTTTGCCATCCTAAGTGCAAGCTGGCTTGATTCATACCAAAAGTCATAGTTTCCTGCATATATCTTTATTTTGCCATAATCCACATCTGCCATATATGTACACACTTTATTTAAAAAATATCTATCATGGGATACAACTATAACGGTGCCCTGAAAATTAATAATAAATTCCTCTAGCCACTGTATGGATTTAACATCTAAATGGTTGGTAGGCTCGTCTAAGATAAGTATACCGGGATTTCCAAACAACGCCTGTGCCAGAAGTACTTTTACTTTTTCAGGACCTGTAAGCTCAAACATTCTTTTATTATGAAGATTTATATCTATTCCAAGACCTTGAAGAAGTGAAGAAGCCTCAGATTCTGCTTCCCATCCGTTTAATTCTGCAAATTCACCCTCCAATTCCGATGCCTTTATGCCATCCTCATCTGTAAAATCAGCTTTATCATAAAGGGCATCTTTTTCTTTCATTATCTCATAAAGCCTTAAATTACCCATAATTACTGTTTCTAAAATCTCATATTCATCATATTCAAAATGATCCTGTTTTAATACAGACATTCTTATGTGCTTTGAAATACTTACTTCCCCTGTATTAGGTTCTATTTCTCCTGATAATATTTTTAAAAATGTAGTCTTTCCTGCACCATTTGCTCCTATAACCCCATAGCAGTTACCTTCAGTAAATTTTAAATTTACATCTTCAAAAAGCTTTCTTCCCTTATATCTTAAACTAACATTATTTACATTAATCAACTTATAACCATCCTCTACTGTATTTTTGTCATTACGGGAGGTATTATATCATAATTCAACTAAATAATCACCAAAATTTTTTCTCCATTAGATACAGCTTCTTTATTGGCTTACACCATATTGAGTAATTTTAAGCTTTACATTCACATTTATTACAGCATTCTTGTATGCCTTTGTCCAATCAACCTTTTTCCAATAGCTATTATATTTTGCCCTTACTATGTTACCAATACCAATTGGATCACTATTTATGTCCTTCAAATAATTGATTACATTTATGCAGTCTTTATTTAGCTCTCTTTGCAATTTTAAATTTAGCCTTTCTAAATTTTCATCTTCGTTAAAATCATAGATTTTATACTCATCGATATTCCCTGATAAGCTTAAGTCTATATTAACCACAGGCCTATTATCAACTATTTTTACTTCTATTTTTCTTTTACACGAATTAAGTACTGCAGAAAGTCCCTGCTTTATCTGCATCTTATTCTTCGGTAAATTTACAGAATTAAATTGATATTCTGTGAATTTTAATTTTCCCATCATTGCCATTAATAATGAGGTATTCCTGGAAGTTAAACTACCAACCATTTTATCTCCTGAAAATAGTGCTGTTCCTTTAATAACAGCTCCATCTTTCTCAAGTTTTACAAGTGGTGCAATATTATCAATACCTTCTTCAAAGCTAGTGATATCGAAGCTATATATTCTAGTTTCTGGATTATATCCACTTTTACTATTTCTTTTAAGAAGTTCTGTCAAATATGTATAGGATCTCTGTTTATCCGATAATTTTTCTACCCCTCTTAAAAACTTCTCAGCACTCCCATCCACCACTATTAGCCATGCTATTATAGGATCCGTAGGATCCCTTTCAAGAATTTCATTTATTTTAGATATTTCTCCTCTTTCAGCAATATCCTTAGAATAAATCAAAAGTTGAGTCTTACCTGCTTCCATAGATTTAGAAGATTTTCTCCTTAACGCCTCCCTTGATGATCTGAGCAGACTGGCTGTAGTAGTGAGTATTTCACTCCGGGCTTTTGATCCAGGATCTGTTACAGGATTTACTATAGTAATTTTCATTTTAGAATCATCTTCAGATACTTCTATCCCATATACTGTGCTAAAACCTATTCTTTCGAAAGGATGCTCATCCCAGCACCCACAAAATGTCATAGGAATTATTATAAATATTACAATAATTCTTAATTTATGAATTAGCTTATTCACTTGTTTTAACTCCCTTCTTACTTACAAAAGAAAAAATATAACACAACATAATAAATACTACAAATACAACTCCCCATATTGTCATGATTTGAGTATACCTATAAATCTCATGATGATTTCTCGGAATTCTACTGATTAATATGGTTATAGCTGTGAAGATTATCAAAGAAACCGTTTTCTTTTCTCTTTTAAAAAGTTTTTGTACCCTACAGTAAGCAGGGAAAAAATATGAACTAACAGACATAGTCATAACAGGAATCCATGCTGCAATGTATAATAAATCAATTCTTTGAACAATAGGATCATCATAGGCTCTTGATAATCTTATTAAAGGAAAAACAATTCTTGCTAGATGCTTTTCACCAAAAAAAGCTGTACATACAAGAGTTACTGATAAAAAAAATATACTCCCAATACCGTGAGCTATTAAAGAATATTTCATAGTTTTTTCTTTATCAGTAATGGAGGGATAGAGAATTACTATGAGTTCAAAACCTAGATATGCATAGTAACAATCTTCAAGCCCCTTCAAAACCCCTAAAAAGCCACTTTGTCCTACAGGCATTAATAGTTTTACATCACAGAACCTGATAGACAGCAGTAATAATATGTAAGTAATTAATATGAAAAACCACATAATAAAGGAAAATCTCGCTATGGCCTTAAGTCCATACCAGGATAAATAAATAGTAGGTAATATTATAAAAATATCTAATACAATAGGTGGAGTAAACCTTAGGTAAGTTATTTTAAGTAATTCAGTAAATAATCTTAATTGTAAACAAGTAATAGCCCATAAATACAAACTAACAATAATATTTAAAAAGCCCCCTAGATATTTACCATAAAGATGTTTATTAATATCATATATTGAGCTATTGTTGTATCTTTCAAGCAGTAGAATAATAAATATCATAGCAATAGCAATAAGTATTCCTACTATAATTATAGGTATCCATCCATCATGGCCGGTTTTTTCAGCAAGAATATTTGGTGTTTCAAGCAGTTCTACACCTACCTGTGCAGATAGTAAAAAATTCATAAGCTGTCTGGAGGTTATATTATTGCTATTCTGCTTCTTCATTTCCAGTTCCCCTCCATTTATCCTTTGGTTTTGCTACATCAGGTCTTCTTTTTAAATGTTTTATTTGAGCTCTTATGTTAGCATCCTTAATCTCTCGTAGTTTTAATGGCTCTATAGGTTGAAGATAGGGCTGCCCCAATGATTCCAGCACTATAAGATGAGCTATTAGAAGCAGTACTGATATTACTATACCTACCATTCCAAATACAGCTGCTGCTATCATCACTAAGAACCTGGTAATCCTAAGTGCAATACCCATATCATACATTGGTATTGTAAATGTTGCTATAGCAGTTACGGCTACAACGATCACCATCTGATTACTTACAACTCCTGCCTGTACTGCGGACTGCCCGATGATTAATCCACCAACTACTCCAACCGTTGTACTTATATAAGTTGGGAGTCTAATAGTTGCCTCTCTTAACATTTCAATAAATAATTCCATAAAGAGTGCTTCAACTATAGGTGGGAAAGGAACCCTACTTCTAGCCTCTGCAACGTTCACCAAAAAACCTATTGGCATTACATAGTAGTTATATGAAATTACAGCTATATAAGTACTTGGAAGAAATATAGCTAGAACTAAACAAACCATCCTTAAAAGTCTGAGAAAAGAACCAGCTAACCAGTTTATATTATAATCATCAGGTGCCTGTATAAAGGAGTAAAAATTCACTGGTGTTATAAGTACTACTGGTGTACTTTCTAAAATTATTGCAAATTTCCCTTCTAATAAACTTGCAGTTATTCTGTCTGGCCTCTCAGTAGCATTGTATTGAGGAAAAAGCGAATAAGGATGATCTGTAATCATTTGCTCAATAAACCCTGAGTCAATCAGACCATCATAATCAATGGTGCTTATTTTCTTACATAATGTGTTCAGTAGGACATCATTTGCTATATTCTGTAGATAAGCTATTGCTAGGGTTTGGTTTGTGGAGGTACCAACTTTAAATATTTTAAATTTAAGATTTGGGTTCTTCATTCTCATTCTCAATATAGCAATATTCGTATTTATATCTTCAACTAAGCCATCATGAGAACCTCTTACATTTTTTTCTGTAGTAGGTTCAATAATGTTTCTCTTGTCAAACTTTTTCAGTGCACAAGATATGCTAAATTTAAGTCCTTCACCTATGAAAACTGTGTTCCCTAGCACTATTTCATTTACTATATCATTAATATTTATAGGATAACTTATTCCACCTACAGGGATTATATTCTGAATGGATTTAACTTCGTTAGAATTTAAATCTTTTAAATTGATTATAGGATTAATAAAATCTCTCTGAATTAGGTTAATATCTACAAGTCCTTGAACATAGAAAAAACAACCTTTTTTACCAGCATGTAATGAAACCTTTGTTCTTACTATATCTGGACAATCAGTTAATATTCGCTCTACTTTCAAAAGGTTTTCCTCGTAGTTTTCTGTTAATTTCTCCTGAAAAGCATTATTATTTTCATTCACAATCAATCACCAATCTTAGTATAACCGAGATTGGGCAAACTATTTATACTTTTATCCTAACGCGTTAATTAGCTAACCCTCCCCCCATCTTCTTCAAAGTGGGAAATGAGCACTGCTAGGCGCATGAATAGGTATTTTTACAGCTTCCTGGTACTTGAAAAACAGTGGAACCAGGCATTCTTATTCAAAAGAAAAAGAACCAAAGCAAAATTCATTTAAACATCTTGCCTTGATTCTAAAAACTATAAATAATGTAATAAAAATCTAGAACTAAAATTTAGGAATTTCTAAAATAGCTCCTCTGTTTCCTGAAGTTACTAGCGCGGCATATCTTGCAAGATAACCTGTGGTAATTTTAGGTTGTCTAGGTTTCCAGTTTACTCTTCTTCTCTCCAGTTCCTCTTCACTGATTTCAAAATTAATAGAATTGGCCTCAATATCTATCTTTATTATATCTCCTTCTTCAACCAGGGCAATATTACCTCCTACTGCTGCTTCTGGAGAAACATGACCAATTGCCGCACCTCTTGTAGCACCGCTAAAACGTCCATCTGTTATTAATGCTACGCTGCCCCCAAGTCCTCGTCCCATAATTGCCGAAGTTGGATTAAGCATTTCTCTCATGCCAGGTCCGCCTTTAGGGCCTTCATATCTGATAATAACTACATCTCCAGCTACAATTTTTCCTGTGTTTATAGCATCTAGAGCATCTTCTTCACAGTCAAATACCCTTGCAGGTCCTTCATGCTTTAACATCTCCGGTGCCACTGCAGAGCGCTTTACAACACATGAATCTGGAGCTAGATTACCCTTAAGAATTGCAATTCCACCAGTCTCGCTGTAAGGATTCTCAACAGTTCTTATTACCTCTTTATTTTTATTTACACAGCCTTTAATATTTTCTGCCACAGTTTTTCCCGTACATGTAATCAAATCTGTATTTAATAGATTTAGTTTATCTATCTCATTCATAACAGCATAAATACCGCCTGCTTCATTTAATTCTTCTACATAATTATGTCCTGCCGGTGCAAGATGACAAAGGTTAGGAGTCTTTGCACTGATTTCATTTGCCATATCAACATCTAATTCAATGCCAGCTTCATGGGCAATAGCCGGTAAATGAAGCATACTGTTTGTACTACATCCAAGAGCCATGTCCATAGTTAAAGCATTTTTAAAAGCGCCTTCTGTCATAATATCTCTAGGTCTTATATTCTTTTCTAGAAGCTCCATTATTTTCATACCAGCATGCTTGGCAAGTTTTATCCTGTCGGAATAAACAGCAGGTATAGTTCCGTTGCCTCCAAGGGCCATTCCAAGAACCTCTGTTAAACAATTCATACTATTTGCAGTATACATGCCTGAACAGGAGCCGCAAGTAGGACATACCTTATTCTCAAACTCTTCTAACTTTTCCTCAGTTATTTTTCCCCCATTAAAAGCACCTACTGCTTCAGATATACTGCTAAAGCTTACTTTACATCCATCAACCTTTCCTGCAAGCATAGGACCTCCACTTACAAATATAGCTGGAATGTTAAGTCTAGCTGCAGCCATTAAAAGTCCTGGTACATTTTTATCACAGTTAGGTACCATTACCAGGGCATCAAAAGCATGTGCCATAGCCATTGCTTCTGTAGAATCTGCAATTAAATCTCTTGTAACAAGGGAATATTTCATGCCTTGGTGTCCCATTGCAATTCCATCACAGACAGCAATGGCAGGAAAAACAATTGGAGTACCTCCGGCCATTGATACACCTGTCTTTACAGCCTCTACTACTTTATCTAAATTCATATGACCTGGTACTATATCATTCTTTGAACTTACAATACCTATAAGCGGCCTTTCTATTTCTTCCTTTGTTAAACCAAGTGCATTAAGCAGGGCACGCTGTGGTGCACTTTTGGTTCCTTTTGTTATTACATCACTTCTCAATAATATAACCTCCCTTTAAAGGTTCAGATGGAGAAAATCATTCCTCATGAGCAAACTTCATTTGAACCTTAGAATCACTTGATATAGTTTCATTGTAAGTTGTATGATGTCTGTTGTCAACTATACATTGGTAATCCTGAAATAAGTTTTTACTCTTCATATATGCCAAGCCCCCTCATAGCATGTATAATATGAAGTTTCATTGCAGTTTTGGCTCCCTCTGCATCTCGACTAACTAAAAAATCCATTATCATACGATGGTCATTTAATGTATCCTGTATTACGGTTTCATTATCATCTGATAAAATAACGCCTTTATCAATAGCTTTATAAAGTATGGGCATTAATTTATTCATAAATTCATTATGAGTTGCTTTTGCAATAGATTTATGAAAAGCTCTTTCAGTTTCAGTTCTATCTTCCTTGCTTAAAATTTTTTGTTCCTCTAGTTTACCATAATAAACTATTCTCTTAAGTTCCTTGTCAGTAGCACGTTTTGCAGCATAATAAGCAGTCTGAGGTTCAAAAATTAATCTCATCTCATATAGATCTTTTGCATTTAACTTCATTGTAGAAAGTTCTTCTAGACCAAAATTTTCGTCAGAACCTTCATGTTTTACCACAAATGTACCTTTACCTCTCCTAATTTCAAGAACATTACGGGCAACTAAAATACGAATTGCTTCCCGTAATGTAGTTCTACTTACATGCATCCGGGCAGAGAGTTCATTTTCATTTGGGAGCTTATCTCCAACTACAAACTTTTTATCTATAGTAATCATTGCAAAGATATCATCTGCAACACTTTGAGATAAACTTTTTTCTCTTTTTGCCATAAACACCCTCCTTTTTTAGCCCTGTGTTTCTATAATATAATAAAACATTATACCCTTCAAGAGAGATGTCATATGTTCGTCTAAACATATGACATAGTATTAATATTATAATGAAACCTTATACATTTTTAGTCATGTCTACCAGCACTTCTGAATTTGAAATAATTTCCTGTAATGTTGAAGTTATTTCTTCTGTAGATGCAGCCTGTGATTCAGCCATAACTTTTGTATTATTTATCTCTTTAATAACTTCGTCTATAGCTCCTCTCATTTCTAAAAGTAGTTGTGCTATTTTTTTTGCCGATTCCCCACTTATTTGGGAAAGCTTTCGCATTTCATCTGCAACAACTGAAAAACCTCTTCCCGCCTCTCCTGCCCTTGCAGCTTCAATAGCTGCATTTAAAGCTAGCAAATTGGATCGGGAAGATATTCCTGTGATAATATTCAATATTACATCTGTCTCTTTTATCTTTTCTCCTGTTGACTTAGTAGAATCCACCATATTATTCATTGAACATAAAAGTTTTTGTGAATTAGCAGCAATTTCTTCTATGCTCGCATTAGTCTGTTGTAATGAACTAAAAATACTTTCCGTTGCTTGTTCCACTTTTAAATGTTCAGTTAGACTCTTCCCTATGCCAACCCCTCCAATAACTTTTCCTTGTGAATTTTTAATTGGATATGAAACAGACTTAAATGGCACTCCATATACTTCTTCTGCTACCGTGACAACATATATTTTACCATCATGAATTGTTTTATATAATGGTTCGTCAATAGATAACTTCTGTCCAATTTTAATATGTAGATCAAGAGTGTCACCCTTACGGTAATACAAAAATTCATTAGTATCTGCTACAGCTACTAATAGATCCTCCTGCAAAATATCTTTTAATACAGGTACAACTTCTAAAAATGATTCAAGTATTTTTTCCATGCTTATTATGCCTCCAAAAATATCTTATTTAGTAGCTTTATTCGATTTATTTCACAAATACTTTAATATTTCCGCACCTATTAGGACATATTCCTCTGCTTATACACATTCTTTCTAACTTCCAGATTCAATTTACTTATCATTTCTTTATCATCACATATTTTATTACCTGATGTGGTGAGATAATTTCCTGTAATTGTAGCGTTTGCTCCTGCATAAAAACAATTTTTACCATAATCATCTATAAGATTCCTTCCTCCCGCAAGTCTTATGAAAGCCTCAGGATTTACAAATCTGAAAATTGCTACAGTCTTTAATATCTCATTTTGGCTTAAATTAGGAGTATTTTCCAGCGGTGTTCCTTTAACTGGATTTAATACATTTATGGGAATAGACTTAGCCTCAAGCTCCTTCAACTGAAAAGCTAATTTAACCCTATCTTCCATGCTCTCCCCAAGTCCAATAATTCCTCCTGAACACACCTCTAATCCTGCCTTTTTCACTGCATTTATAGTATCTATTCTTTCATCATAGCTGTGAGTTGTACATATCTCTTTATAATATTCTCTGCTGGTCTCTAAGTTATGATGATACATTGTTACTCCGCATTGTTTCAATCTAATCAAATCTTCATATCCCAATATACCAAGTGAAGCACACAAATCCATTTTATTCTCTTTGTTTAGTTCTCCATATATATCTAATACCTTTTCAAAGTCTTTTCCATAAATTCCTTTGCCACTTGTAACTAGAGAAAATCTATTTACTCCTTCACTTTCATTTTCTTTTGCCAATTTTAAAGCTTCTTCTTTTGAAACCAGTTCATAATTTTCCACATTAGTTTTGTAGTGGCCAGACTGGGCACAAAACTTGCAATCTTCAGTACACCTTCCTGACTTGGCATTCATTATGGTACATAGATCTACTTCCACACCGCAAAAACACTCCCGTATATTATCTGCACTATGGCATAATTGTTTTATATCTGTTTCCACTTCAATACTGGTTAACTGCATAGCTTCTTCAAAATTTATAGATTGTCCTTTTAGAACTTTTTCCTCTAAATATTTAATAAATTCCTTCAAGTTAAACTCTCCTTTCATAATCCCTTAGTATATACTATATATTAATATAATATTTCTATATTGTAAACCTAAAAAAAATATAGGTTTACAATATATCTTTTTCATTAATTTTACCTGAGAATTTTGTAATAATTTCTGCTGAAATAAATGAAACTAAGGGAACTGTAAAGATTATTGCCATGCATCCAGTTAACCCCTGGATTATTTCTAAACTTACCATATCCATGTTAATAAGTTGATTATAGCTTACATTATAAGAATAAATTATTATAAGCATAGTAAGTGATGCCCCTGTAAAAGCTAAAATTAAAGTATTGGCCATAGTACCCATCATATCTTTCCCTACATTCATTCCTGACTTAAATAGTTCTTTTTTATTTATATTAGGATTAGATATGTATATTTCCTGTATAGAAGAAGCTATTGATATGCTGAGGTCCATTACAGCTCCTAGAGATGCTATTAAAATTCCTGCAGTTAACAATTGATATACTTTCATACCAGATACGTTAGAAATCATATTGAGACTTTCAACACCAGTTAGATTAAGACCTGTCAAATGGGCAAAGTAGCCAAATATAAGTTCAATTATCCCTGCAATTATAACACCGGATATGGTACCTAATATAGCCGATAAAGTTTTTGCACTCCAGCTATTTAATAAAAATAGTGTAACACAGGTTGTTATAATTATTACTATAATTGAAGCTAAAATTGGAGAATAGCCCCTATATAACAGTGGTATAAATAAAAATATAATACAGGTTAATGTAAATATAAGACCTAATACAGATCTAAATCCCTTTTTTCCGCCTATTATGCAAATGGCAGCAAAAAAAACAAATATAAATATATATTCAGTATTAGCTCTGTAATAATTATATACTGTCACACTGTATGCGCCACCGGCTGTAGAAATATCTACTATTATTTTCATATTAGGCTTTAGATATATATTATGAGTGTCACTTAAATAATTTGTCACATTTTTAACCTGATTTTTATGTTCTCCCGAAAGAATTTTGATTTGGGCTTCCTGAGTGCCGAAATATATGTTTTTAGATTGCTTAAACTGCTTTAAAGAATTGTTCTTTACTGATAATACCTGCGCTTTTTCATACCTTACATAGGATTTTACATTTTGCCTATTATATGTTACAGGATTACTTACGTTAAAATGATATAAAAAAATACCAAATAATAATATCATTATTAAAAAAATTAATACTTGAAATATCTTTGAAGTTTTAACCATAAACACTCCTCCCTCTAGCCTTAACTTAGATGTTATCTAAAAAATTATACTATATATTTTAAAATATATAGTATTAATGGAATGTACTGATAAAGCTTCTGTAAAGTTTAGGTTAAATATAGAATGTTATTGTTATTTTACATAAATTTTACATAAATGAGACAGATAAAATACATAAATATCATTAAGATATAAAGTAGCTGTAGATGAAAATTATTTTAAGGAGGAAATTTTATGAAACAGTATGCAGAAAAAATAGCATTATTTTTTCTATGTTTTTCCATCATACTTTCAAGTTTGCTAATAATCATGCCTATTAGTACAGAAGCTACAACAACTCAAAGTGCCAGTGTATATCAATCAGCATCTTCACTGCCAGTTTCTACAGATGATACCATTAAAGATGTAACTTTTGCACCAGGAAAGGATCAGTCCCAATTAAATTTCACATGGTATTCTAAAAGTACTTCAGAACCACAGGTACAGGTTGCCCTAAAGTCTGACATGAGTGGAAGTGAATTTCCTGTAGATAAGGCTGAGACATTTAAAGGAGAAAAATCTAATGGAAATGATGGATTTACTTCTAATAAGGTCACAGTAACAGGATTAAAACAGGCTGTAGAATATGTATATCGTGTAGGTGACGGAACTAATTGGAGCCTGATTAACAGCTACACTACCCAGGATATATCAAATGGATTCAACTTTTTACTTGCAGGAGACCCACAAATTGGTGCTGGCGGTGATTTAGCCAAAGATGGTGCCGGGTGGTTAGATACACTAAATAAAGCCACAAATAAATTTTCTAATTTCAGTTTTATAATGTCTGTAGGAGACCAGGTAAACAATGGATCAGAACTTAATGGACAAAGTAATGAATTGGAATATGATGAGTTTTTTAAACCAGATCAGCTGAAAAATATCCCTGTTACTGTAATTCCTGGAAACCATGAAAGCTATGGAGTAGGACATATTACCCATTTTAACCCACCTAATATGTCTGATAAATATGGTATTTTTACCAACAACGGCTATGAATCAGATAAAAGCAGCGGCACTACAGGTAATGACTACTATTATGTATATGGAAATACACTATTTATGATGCTTAACAGCAATGATATAAATGCCCAGGATCATAAGGCATTTATGCAGGAGGCAATAGCTGCGAATCCAAATGTAAAATGGAAGATAGTAGCAATGCATCACTCCATTTACAGTTCAGCAAACCATGAGACAGATGAAGATATAGCAGCAAGGAGAGTTACCCATCCAGAAGTTTTTGAGGATCTTGGCATAGATGTGGTTTTAGATGGACATGATCACAGCTATACAAGAACTTATCAAATGCTAGGAGGAAAAGCAGTTGATGTTGAGGATGCAAAAGATGGTAAAGTTACAAATCCAAACGGAGTTTTATATATAACTGCAAACTCAGCTAGCGGCAGTAAATACTATGAGTTACAACAACCTGATGTGAATAACTATTATGAAGCTAAAAAAGAACAGGATCATGTTCCAACATTTTCAGATATAAGTATAAAAAATAACAGCTTTACAATTACAACTTACAGGACTGATACCATGGAAGCTATTGATACTTATACTATAAATAAACAAGCTTTTAAACAAGTAAGATTAGGCGGCTCAAATAGATATGAAACTTCAGTAAAAATATCACAGGATAAATGGACTAATGCAGATTCAGCAGTATTAATTTCCGGGGAAGCTTTTGCCGATGCAATTAGTGCAGCACCTTTTGCAAAACAGATAAATGCCCCTATACTGTTAACTTCAAATAATTCACTTGATAAAAACACAGCAGCAGAACTTTCAAGATTGAAGGTGAAGAAAGTATATATAATTGGAGGTACTGGAGTTGTATCAAGTTTAGTAGAAAATGCCTTAAAAACTATGGGAGTAAATATAGAGAGAATATCCGGTTCAGATAGGTATGCTACCTCACTTGCAGTTGCAAAACAAATAGATAGCCCCGTACAGGTATTTATAGCTTCTGGAAAAGGGTTTGCAGACGGCATATCCATATCATCTTATGCAGCCTTATCAGGAGATCCTATACTTTTGACAGATGGCAGCCAGTTAAGTGATGCTTCTTTACAATATATAAAAGACAGCAAAAGTGCATCATACATAATTGGTGGAACTGGAGTTGTAAATGACAGCATAGTGAAAAATTTAGGAGCTGAAAGGATATCCGGCCCAGATAGATATGCTACAAATCTTGCCATATTAAATAGATTTGATGATAAATATAATTTATCCAACATTTATCTTGCCTCAGGAAGTGAATTTGCAGACGCCCTCTGTGCTTCTGCTGCAGCCGGCGAAGAAAACGCACCAGTTGTATTAGTTGATAAAAATAATTCTAGTGATATAAAAAATTATATTAAATCAAAAACAGCAAATGGCAATCAAATTAACATTATAGGAGGAGAAGGGGTAATATCTCAAGATATTGTTAATCAAATTTTACAATAAAAAATTATTTTCTCCAAGGACACTACTTAATACTGCTTTTAGCAAACAACATTATATCCTTATAATCTATTATTAATTTTTGCCCATATCGATAGAAGTAATATAGCAAGTGCCAGTATCATTATATTGATACTGGCAAATTTTTTTCCTTCCTTCCAAACTTTTATCCCTATTTTAACTGTATAGAAAAAAATAAGAATATAAAGTAGCATTATCATCCATCCCATGGTTAATCCTCCTGTAATTTTTGTGGTGGATTAAGCTGTTTTCCAAAACTCTTTATTGTTACATCAAAATTTATAGAAACCTCTGCTTTTGTATACTTATCCATCCAGTTGTACTTTTTATATTCTTCAAAAGTCCAAAATTTTTTTCTAACCTCCAATTCCCATAAAAAAGGCTCTCCACCAAACACTTCTTGTGTCTTCTTTACGAGATTACCTGCTTTTTCCTCAAGCTGACTCTTTATTGCATTTTTTAGCAGTTGCTCATTATCTTTGACTTGAACATATTTTACAAAGCTGGGTATAGCTAAAATTTCTACTTTTACAGGTACAACAACATTGATCCTTGGTTTATTTGAACTAACATCAACTTTGATTTTAGTATCTTTACTCTTTATCAGCCTTGCAGATATTTTATATGTTCTATCAAGTGGATCTTCAAAGGTAAAAAGCATACTCTTTACTTCATTTTTAGGCCTTAAAAGTACCACAAACCTATTTTCATTACCTGTAAGAGTTCCTATCATTTTTCCTTTTTTAAATACTGCTGCACCTATCATTTGGGTTGGATTACCACCTTTAAAATCTACCTGTCCCGGAAGATAATCAGCTTCATTCCCATCATCATTAGAAGAATATCGCTTTGTTGTGGTATAAACTCCTAGAAACAAGCTTGCATTTTCTTCTGTTCTCTGCGAAAATCTATTTAAATCAGATATAGTTATAAATCCCGTATCTTTCCACCTATTTATGACAAAATCAAAATACTTGTTTGTTCTATCTTCCAGTTTTGGATCATTTTTATTTAAAAATTCAGATGCTTTTTCACGACATACAAATATACTCATAGACCTCCTAAATTCCTTATCTCTAAGTGCGGCCTCTAGAACATGGAAAAATTCTGGAGTCTTTGCAAAGCTTTCACCTACAATGAGAATTCTAGCATGTGCTAGAGTAACCCTTCTGGCCACAACTACATTTGCCATATCCCTGGCTGTAATTAGATCTGGTGATTCGAAGGTAATATTCTCATTTTTTTGTTGATTAGCAGACCCACCTCCATTTTTAGAACCCATGCCATATTTTACATTAGCAATCTGATATGTAATACTCAAATTATTATTTTTTCCTTTATCAATACCTACAGCAGATACATATCCCTGCTCCTCCAGTTCCACAACATCTCTATAGCATCCGCTGCATAAAATCATCACTAAAATAGCAGTAATCAGGTAACAGATTATCTTCCTCATCACTTTTTATAATCCCCCTTCCATTGTGAAATTGCCAAAAGCACTAGGGGTAATATTATACTAACAATGGCTATTATAGGTACTGCCCTACTGTTAAAAAAATCAGAAAAATCACGTGAACTCTCAGGCATTATGCTTACTATAACTATAAGTGCGGCTATAGGTGGAATTAGAGATTCAATTTTCGCCAATTTTAATGTATAGGTAAAGATGGCAGAAACTAAATACAGCGCTACGGCATAATAAATGGTAATTACTACAACCACACATGGAAAAAATATAACTTGCAAATTTGTAATGAACCTAGTTAAATGAAGCATCCTGGTAAGGGTATGGAAAGGATAACTCATAACTATAATAGATGGATAATCAAAAGTCATCTGAAAGAATGCAAAAGAAACACTCAGAATAAAAGCAGATACTGCCAGTGCAATTAAACTGGCATGTTTAAAGCTTTTATAATTTCTAAACATAGGATAACAAACAGATAATGTTATTATCCCCTGATAAATAAAACTATTACGTATACCTCCTATTATAATATGTTTCACACCTTTTCCTGCAATAGGAAATAAAAATTGGGTTGTTATGAGGGGTATGGAAAATAAAATAAGAGCAATAAAAATACCTATAATATAGAATATTAGCATCAATGATGTTCTTGCAATGGCTTTTAATCCTAACATAGCTATAAAACAACCAGTTCCTATTAGTGCAATTATTAAATAATATACATTAGTGTTAGGGAAAAAAAGTGTATTAACAACATTGCAGTCATCAGCTAAATTCGACGAAATAATTGTTACATTTGTTATTAAAAGCACATAACTTATTACAAAGCCAATATACTTTCCAGTCAAACAATAAATTATGTCTATAAGCCCTTTATTTTTGTACCTCTTTAAAAGACATAATGTGCTTAATATTGGTAAAATTAATATTGCTGCAGAAAATATAGGAATCATCCATCCCGCATTCTGGGCAGTTTTAAACAAAACACTAGCTGTATTATTGGTAATTTTTTCAAAAAATATAATAATTATTAAAGCCGCACATTCTCTAGCACCAATTTTGCTGTGAGAATTTTGGAGCATTTAAAATCCACCACCTTACTTTATTTTTGCCTGCATTCATCCTGTGGATTCATGTTAGTAGGTCTTTGTTTTTGCTTAAATATCAACTTTCTTGTAATAAAGTCCTTAGAAGAAGGATAATAGGGTGCCTTAGGCGAAAAAAATGGAATTCCAAAGGATTCAAAAGCACAGGCATAAGCTAAAAAAGCTGTGGCCAATAATCCAACTCCGTAGAGTCCGCCAATGGCTCCAACTATCAAAAATGCAAACCTCCCTATTCTCACCAAAAAACTTAAGTTCATCTCTGGAATAGCAAAGGAAGATAACCCTGTAAGAGCTACAACTATTACTAGCATAGGACTAACAATAGTAGCTTCTACTGCTGCCTGACCTAAAATTAGTGCTCCAACAATTCCTATGGTAGATCCCATACTTGAAGGCATTCTTACCCCTGCTTCCCTCATAAGTTCAAAGGATATTTCCATTAATATAATCTCAAATATCACAGGTAGAGGTAACTTTTCCCTTGAGGCAGCGATAGCAATAACTAAATCAGTAGGAATCATATCTACATGATAAGTAGACACCGCTATGTATATTCCTGGAAGAAACAAGGAAATAAAAAATGCAACTATTCTTATAAAACGTAAGAAATTGCCATACATCCATCTTTGATACATATCTTCAGAGGTATGAAAAAAGCTCCAAAAGGTTACTGGTACAATAATAACATTAGGCGCAGCTCCAATTAAAAGTGCTATATGTCCCTCCTTTAAAAAAGAAGAAACTCTGTCTGGTCGTTCTGTCTCGAAGGTAGATGGAAGAATTGAATATGGTCGGTCTTCTATCCATTGTTCAAGAATAGATGCATTTTCAATGCTTTCATCGGTAATTTTACTTATTCTCACTTTAACCTCTTTAAGCAGTTCAGCATTTACAATATTTTTTATATACATAATAAATACCTCATTATGATTGCCTTTGCCAAAAGTCATAACTTCTGTAATTAACTGTGGATTCTTTAATGATTTTCTTATTAAAGAACGGTTACCTTCATTCCATTCAGTAAATGCTTCTTGGGGGCCTTTCAATGTATTTTCAACTATTGGCTTTTCTATATTTCTATGCTGAAATTTTGAAGTATGAATAAGTAAGGCCTCATTGTACCCATCAACAAATAATATGGTGTCTCCATTTAAAATTCCTTTAACTACATCTTTATATATACTTACTTTTGAAACAATTTTCATAGTTAAAACCTGTTCCATTAAAATTGTTCCTATATCTCCACATAGATTCTCCAGCCTAGTATACATCAGCGGCGAAATAATATGACTTTCTACTCTCTCTTTATCTACAATTGTATCCAGACATAAAATGCTTCCCTTTTTATCTAGGCACTGTATGTAAATATCTTTAATAAAATAGTCTTTATTTATGGGATAAGAAAAAAGTTCATTCATTTTTTCCACATTTTGCTTTAAGTTTGTTGATATAGATTCTTTTATTATATTGTCACCCACAGTAGAAGCTTTCAAATATAGTCACCCCCATTCTATGATTGCCGCAACCTTGCTGCTGAATAATCCATTTAAGATATTATGTGCAATTTTTAATAAAATATAAAAAATTGCAACGAATCCTTAAATACTGCAGTAATTTTACGTTCAGGAATTATATACAAATTTATATATTGATAATTTATATGCTATTTTTTTAATAAATAAATAAAAAATCACCTACAAAACTTGACTTTTAATAAAATAAAAAATATAATAATACGAAACAATACAAAACATTATTAAATTACCTGTTTTGAGAAATCACATAACTTTTAATACTAAAATATATTAAAACATCAAAGAAACACAAAGAGGTGAAAAGATTGTGAAAATAAGAACTGATTATGTAACAAATAGTAGTTCCGTGAGTTATATAATTACAATGAATGTAGACTTTATTGAGTTTATGAAGAAGAAAAAACCTGAATTTTATACTAACAATGCAAAGAGAAGCAGAATCTATAATGCAGTACGAGAAGATTTAGTTAATACTGGTACAAAGGTGAAATTACTTGACAGAGAAGTATACTCTAAAAGATATGCACTTATTAAAAAGAGAGACTGTAAGTATGACATTTCATTTGATAAACCTATAGAGGATATAGACTTTTCAACTTTAAGTGAGGAAGAACTATGGTCTTATATATATGGCGAATATTTTGTAAATGGAAGGCTTTCCAGTGAATTTAAAGGTTTTGGGTCTGTTCAGGTGATAAAAGATACTGATCCCCCTATAGAAAAAAGCCATGAAAATACAGCTTGTGATACTTGTGAAAAAAAGGATACTGATAAATGTCATAAAGCAAAATGACATTTGCTGGAGGTAGAATAAATGAAGATAAGAAGACATAGTAAAAATTATAACTTCTACGGAGATACGGAAACGGGATTAACTATGCGCTGGGGAAACTCCATTAATACTAACCCAGAATATGCACCCTGGCCTGAGCTAGCGGATATTTCAATTAGCAATCATTGTACAAAAGGATGTGAGTTTTGTTATAAGGAAAGTACAGAAAATAATTCTTTTATGCCGCTGGATGAATATGATTATGTTTTGTCCTCTCTAAATAGTGAAAGGTGGGGAAATGTATTTCAAGTTGCTTTAGGCGGTGGTGAACCTTTGGAACATCCATCTTTTATAGAAATAATTAAAAGAACAAATGAAAAAGGTATTGTAGCAAATTTTACAACTAACGGAATTCATCTTGATAAAACTACAGCTAAATATATTAAAGATAAAGTAGGTGCCGCTGCAATATCAATAGGTACAGTAAATGAATTAAAGCTAGATAAAATAAAACTTCTTACAGATGAAGGCATAAAGGCAAATATACATTTTATCTTAGACAATACATCAATATATGAGGCCATAGATATTTTAAAAGGCAACTATAATGACTTATTTAAAAATATTAACGGTATAATTTTTTTGACTTATAAACCCAAAGGCAGAGCTTCTATAGATGAATGTTTAAATATGGATGAAAAGTTTAAGGAATTTACCGCGTTAACTGAAAATAATATATGTACTGCCAGGATAGGTTTTGATGCCTGTTTTGTGCCGGTTTTAATGAAATACACAGATGTTAATGTGGACTACATTGATTCCTGCGAATGTGGTTTTTTTTCAGTTTACATTGATGAGGAACTAAATGTAACACCCTGTTCCTTTGCTAATAACCGGAGATTTTCATACAATTTAAAAGAATATACTATGGAAACCATATGGCAGCAGAAATACGAGAATTACAGAAAAGAAATACTAAAGAATACATGTGTTAGCCATTGTAAAAACAAAATACACTGCCGCGGAAAATGCATTTATTATGATAAGTTGTCCTTTTGTTATGAAGGTCCAGAAACTAGAAAACAAATTTTAGAAGTCTATTAAAAAATAACATTATAAGATCACAAATGCATAAGGGGGATTAAAAATGATTAAAAAAATAAGAACAATTATACTTGGATTAACTCTTATTATAGTTACTGTTAGTGCTACTGCCTGTGGTAGTAACACTACTGCTAATCAAACAACATCAGAAACTAAAAAAACTACTAAAGAAGTTACTGACATGACTGGAAGAAAAGTAACTATTCCTGTTAAAGTAAATAAAGTAATTTCTCTCAGCAATAATACCACTGTTGATGTATATACACTAGCACCGGACAAACTATTAGGCTGGAGTTTTACTCCAAAACCTGATGCTAAAAAATATATTGGGGAAAAATATTTCAACCTTCCTTTGCTTGGATCAAGTGAACAAAAAAGCAGCAATTATGAAAATATAATGAAGTTAAAACCAGATTTAATTATTGCCTCAAATGAAGATGAGGTTTACTCTGCTGATGATATTCAAAAACAGCTTAAAATCCCAGTAGTAATGGTAGATACAGCTGTGGATTCCACTGACAAAGTTTATACCTTCTTAGGCCAGTGTCTTGGTGAACAAAAAAGAGCTAAGGAACTTGCTGATTATTCCAGAAAAGTTCTTGATAACACAGAGGCAATGGTTAAAAAAATACCTGCAGACAAACAATTAAAAGTATATTATGCAGAGGGAACTGCCTGGCTTCAGACTGACATTTCCGGAAATGTACACACTGAAGTACTGGATGCTTCAGGGGGTAAAAATGTAGCCAATATTTCCGAGACTAAGGTTGGTTCTATGGCAGATGTATCTATGGAACAGGTAATGTCCTGGAATCCAGATGTTATTTTAGTAGGTGCCACTGGAATGAAAGGAGATTTTTATTCTAAAGTGTATAGTGATGCTAAATGGGCAAATATTAAAGCAGTACAGGATAAAAAGATATACATAACACCATCACTGCCTTTTAACTGGTTTGATAGACCTCCTTCAGCTGCGAGAGTGTTAGGGGTAGAATGGCTTGCAAATTTGTTATATCCAGAATATGTTAAATTAGACATGCATAAGGAAATAAAAAATTTTTACCATACCTTCTATAATTATGAACTTACAGACCAAGAAGTACAAAATTTATTAAAAAATGCTACTGCACAATAAAAATATATTACATTATATAAGGATGCCTAATAACTAAGAAAGTTAAATCAAGGGAGACGATTGGTTTGAAAAAAAGAAATTCAAATATTATTATATATACTGCATCAGCATTATTACTAATATTATCATTGTCACTTTCGGCATGCGGTGGAAAAAACGGAAACAATCAGGCAGCTACCGAAACAGAAATATCATCTAGTAATAAAACCATTAGCATTACTGATATGGCTGGACGCAAAGTTAATATACCATCTGAAATTAATAAGATCAGCTGCATACATCCTATTCCTTCACATATGGTCTGGAGGTTGGCACCAAAAAAATTGGCCAGTATTGATAATCAATTTAAGGATCGACTATTTTTTATGAAGGATGAAGAAGTTAAAAGGCTCACCAGTCTTCCTATAACAGGAACCTTTAACACTGGAGATATGAGTAGAGAACAAATGCTTACCATAAAACCAGATATTATTATATCTTTAAAAAAAGATACAAATCTTGACAAGGAACAAAAAGATTATTCTGCTCCAGTAGTTGCAGCTTCAAAGGATAGTCTTTCAGATTATGAAGAGTCTTGGAGGCTTATAGGTAAACTAGTAGGAAATGAAAAAGAGGGAAATGAACTGGCAGATTACTGGCATAAGACTATTGCCAAAGTTACAGATAATACAAGCAAAATTCCTGAAAATGAAAAATTGAAAGTATATTATGCCCAGTCAGACATTAATAAAACAGTGGGAACAAAAAGCATCATGGCCTCAATTATACGTGATGCAGGAGGAATAAACCTTTACGATACTATTTCAATATCAAAAGCAGACGAACAAAATGAAAGTATAACTGCTTCTATGGAGCAAATTCTTAAATTTGATCCAGATGTGATTATAGCAAAAACATCCGGGGCACGTGATGAAATACTTTCAAATCCCCAGTGGGAAAGCATAAATGCTGTAAAAAACAAACGCGTTTATGCATCTTTAAAATACGAAATGTTAGATAGAATTCAGTCATTAATGGGCCTAGTATGGACAGCAAATACTCTTTATCCTGATAAAGTAAACTTAGATATCAATAAAGAAGTTAAGACTTTTTATTCAAAAGTGTATTTGTATGACAATATAACAGATGCACAAATACATGAAGAGATTACCAAATAACTTCAAATGGGCAAATTTCATTCTGTATATTTACAAATGGTTTTGCCCATTTAAAGTAATATAAATCAAAAAGGGTGATTTAAATGAAAAGTGTAAGTGAAATATCAGCATATATACCTAATTCAATAAAAAAAGAAAAAAGCCAAAAAAATAATATTATAATTATTCTGTCTTTAATGCCTGTAATTGCCTTCATATTGTCTCTTACTCTTGGAAGATATGCCATTCCACTTTCCCAATTATTTGATATTTTTACAGGCAAACTTTTCGATCTTCCTGTAACCTGGCCTCAAACTGTAGAAACGGTTTTATTTCAAGTCCGTATTCCTAGAATTATTGCTGCCATGATGATAGGCGCTGCCTTAGCTACAGCAGGAGCTACTTATCAAGGGTTATTTAAAAATCCCATGGTCTCTCCGGATATCTTAGGTGCTTCTGCCGGTGCAGGTTTTGGAGCCGCTGTTGCTATTTTGATGTCTTTTAATGTTGTAGGTATACAATTTTCTGCTTTTTTGGTAGGACTGACAGCTGTAATTCTTACATATACAATCGCCAGTATTATAGGCAGAGGAAATAATGCCATTTTAGTACTGGTACTTACGGGAATGGTTATTTCAACTTTGTTTTCATCATTTGTTTCTATTACTAAATATGTGGCTGATCCAGAAAGTAAATTACCAGCTATTACTTTCTGGCTTATGGGAGGCCTTTCCTCTGTCAGTACAAGAGATGTAATGATATTAATTATTCCACTGGTTTTAGGAATTATTCCTATACTGCTTTTAAGATGGAAACTTAATGTTCTATCATTTGGAGAAGAGGAAGCCCAGGCTATGGGAATAGATACCCGTAAAATTCGTATAGTAGTTATCATTTGTTCAACTTTACTTACAGCAGCTTCTGTATCAGTTAGTGGAATGATAGGTTGGGTGGGACTTATCATTCCACATATTGCCAGACTTCTGGTAGGACCTAACTATAAAGTTTTATTGCCAGCATCTATTCTTATAGGAAGTACTTTTCTACTTCTAGTAGACGATGTAGCACGTAGTGCATTTACTGTAGAAATTCCCCTTGGAATACTTACAGCCATTATAGGTGCACCTATATTTATTTATCTACTTTTAAAAGGAAGGAGAGGGTGGGTATGAAGTTAGAAATCAAAAATGCCATTTGTGGTTATGGCTCTAAAACTGTGATTAAAGGTATATCCGTAAAAGTAAAGTCGGGAGAAATATTATGCTTGCTTGGACCCAATGGCGTAGGCAAAACTACATTTTTTAAAACTATTTTAGGCTTTTTAAAATTACAAGGTGGAGAAATTATTTTAGATGGAGAAAATATTAACACTTGGTCTAAGAAAAGGCTGGCTAAAGCTATGGGATATGTACCTCAAGCCCATACTCCTCCCTTTCCTTTTTCTGTACTTGATGTTGTTACTATGGGACGTACTGCCCACTTAGGAACTTTTGCATCACCTTCAAAAAATGATGTAGCTATTGCAGAGGAGTCTCTAGAAACTTTAGGAATATCATTTTTAAAGAATAAAATTTATACAGAAATCAGCGGAGGAGAACGACAGATGGTTCTAATAGCAAGAGCATTAACTCAGCAGCCAAGTATTCTTGTTATGGATGAACCCACCTCTAATTTAGATTTTGGTAACCAAATCAGAGTACTTGAACAGATTAATTCCCTTGTAAAAAATGGTCTGGGAGTTATCATGACTACACATTTTCCAGATCATACTTTTCTTTGTCCCAGTAAAGTAGCATTAATGCAGAAGAATAATGTATTTACTGTAGGCAATGTGGATGATGTAGTTACTGAAGAAAATTTAAGATCGGCTTATGGAGTTGATGTGAGAATTACAAGTACAGTAAATAATCAAGGTCAACCTATAAAAGCGTGCATACCGTTATTAGCTAACTAGGTATTATTAAAAAATTGATAATTGGGAGTGATGACAATATGAAAAAAAAATTAGCTTTAATATTATTTAGTATTATAATAGCAACTCTTACACTACTTGGATGCAGCAAACAAGTATCTGAAACTCAGACTTCACCTAAATCTGACAAAATAACAGTTACAGATTCAAGTGGAGCCAAAGTAGAAGTGCCTACAAATATTTCTCGTATTGCCGACGCCTGGGGAGCCCACAATGCAGTAGTGGCAATGCTTGGTTCAGGAGATAAGATAGTGGCAACTACTCTTAATGCTAAGTTAAAACCCTGGCTTTTTAAAGTAACTCCTAAAATGAATAATGCAGTTACTACATTCAATGTAGATGCAACCAACATAAATATGGAAGAGCTTATTAAAACTAAACCAGATATTTTATTCATGTCTACAGGAAATAAAAATATTAGTAAGATGTCAGACTTAAAAATTCCAGTTGTTCAAGTTAGTTTTAAAGATTTTGATAGTATGAAAAAATGCGTAAAGCTTACAGGAGATATTCTTGGAGAAGAAGGTAAAAAAAGAGCCCAACAATATGTCTCTTATCTAGATAATAAAATAAATATGATATCCAGTGTGACCTCTAAAATACCTGAAGACCAAAAACTCAAAGTACTTCATATAGCAGACTTTTCTCCACTAAAAGTAGATGGAAAAGATACAATAATTGATTCCTGGATAAAAGTATCAGGTGGGATAAATGCAGCTGGAGATGTCAGTGGAAACGCCAAAGAAGTATCCATGGAGCAAATATTAACGTGGAATCCTGATGTTATTATAGTAAGCAGTACTGTAGGCAACGCAGACAGGAAAAAAAGTCTTACAGAAATTCTAAATGATGAAACCTGGAAAAAAACAAATGCTGTTCAAAAAGGAAGAGTATATGTAAATCCAGATGGAGCTTTTTCCTGGGATAGGTATAGCGCAGAGGAAGCCCTTCAAATCCAATGGGTGGCAAAGACCTTATATCCTGAAAAATTCCAATCTTTAGACGTTGGTAAGGAAACTAAATGGTTTTATAAAACATTTTTTAATTACTCACTTTCAGATAGTGAAGTTCAAAGAATTTTAAACGGACAGCCTCCACAATAAAGTAAAATTCAAATTACAAATTTTAAGAATAATTTTATATTCTTAACCGCCACAACAAAATTTTGAATTATATAAAGTAGTATTACATGATGAATAGTAGAGAAAAAAATAAACCCTATAAAGGGTATTACAATGTACGATAAGATTAAAAATATGTAAATTTCTATAGTCTTAATTTTTCTCTTTACTATTATTATATAAAACTACTTTATTTCTACCTGTATTTTTAGCTTCATATAATGCAATATCTGCGTTATTGACCAGATTATCTATATTATCAGTTACACTAGGATAAGTTGAAACTCCCACTGAAATTGTTATATGAATACTAATCTTACTAGAAATATGAAATTTATAAACTTCAACATTTCGTCTTATTCTTTCAGCAATCTGGACTGCGTCTACAGCTGGACAGTTTAATAATAGTACAGAAAACTCCTCACCACCATTACGGGATATAATATCGAAGGTCCGGCAGGTGTTATTTAAAATAGCAGCCAAATTTTTAAGTATAATATCCCCTGAGCCATGGCCGTATCTGTCATTTATTTCCTTGAAATAATCAATATCTAAAAATATTATTGATATATATTCAAATTCTGACTTTGTTTGCACTGAAACGCTAATACGGTTTAACTTCTTATTAAACTGCCTTACATTATTCAGTCCAGTTAAAAAATCTATGGTAGCTTCAGTTTTAAATTTTTTATATACTTCAAAAGCTCTTGTTAAACATTCTGTAAATTCATATATAAAATATGTTAGAAGCACATTATTAAAATAGTAAATTATTAAAAATTCACCTAGCGACCTTGAATCTTCAATAAGAATTATATTTCCAATAGAACTCAATATAAGCGAATATAAAATAGAATACATCCATTTATTTTTTCTTGTTGTTTTAATATTTGATATAAAAATAATTCCAGTTACTAGAAACAAATCAGTTACTCCATATACTATAGAAACTATAGGAATTCTAAATATTAAATAGCCTAAAAGATTAATTATGCCAGCCGTTATAATTGCAGATAAAGCTCCTCCATAAAGAGATGATAAAATAATTGGTAAAGCATGAAAATTAACTGATAAACCAGGGGCAACATTTACAGGAAACAACATTAAAAGCATTTCTAATAATCCACCAGCCATGCCGATAAAAAGTTTTTCCCGTATGTTTATTGATGACTTTACAATTAATATTTTATCTTTTAAAAAAATACAAAGAACACTTATAGCAGTTATCAAAACACAGGAATTAACAAAAAATTCAATAATCATAATATACACCTTTCCAAAATAACCCAGGTAGTTATAAAGCTCATATGATATTCTGATATTCGTATAATATTATATGAGCTTTATATAATATTTAGGAAAACACGCGAATTTACTATTTTTTTGTCTAAACATGTCATTAATAGAGAAATTATTATTGAAATTACTCTTAAACCTATCTAGAATAATAATATCGTCCTTGCAAAATGTTATGAAATAGTAGATAATATGCTTAACGATTACTACTTCAATTTAAAGTAGTTCAATTCATATTATTTTATTAAAAAGGTGGATTATTTCTATGAAAGATAAAACATCATTATCCGCACAAGAAGTAGCGGAACTTTTAGATATATCAAAAAATACAGTGTATGATTTGATTAAAAAAGGTGAGTTGCCTTCTTATCGCATTGGCCGAAAGGTACGTGTTGATATTGAAGATGTTGAATATTATAAAAATAAAAGCAGAACTAATAATATTAAGATTATTAATCCTGTTATTGAACATAAAACTCAAGTACCCCAACAACCGTTAACTGAAGACAAAAATTTTATTATATGCGGCCAGGAACTGCTTCTTGATGTATTGACACAGCACCTGGGACATTATCCAAATGAATTCCAAGTACTAAGGAGATATATAGGAGGTTATGATGGGTTAATAAACCTCTATAAAGGCAGTGCTTCTGCTACTTCTTGCAATCTATGGGATTCAGACAATAATATCTACAATACACCTTATGTCCGCAGATTATTACCTGGTATTCCCTGTGTAATTGTCCGTCTCGCCTGTCATATGCAGGGTTTTTATGTCTCAAAAGGAAATCCTAAAAATATATCATCATGGGATGATTTAACAAAGCCTGGCATTGTCATGGTAAATAGAGAAAAAGGTTCTGGTGTACGTATACTTATGGACGAACAATTTAGAAAGCTTGGAATATCCGGAAAACTTATCAATGGCTATAATGTGGAAGTTTTTTCTCATTTTGCTGCAGCCAGTGCTGTATCCAGGGGTGAGGCAGACATTGCTGTGGGAACGCAGAAAACTGCTTCCCAAGTAGAAAATATAGAATTTATACCAATACAGAAACAAAAGTGTGATCTAGTTATAAAGAAAGAAGACTTTGATTCTCCAATTATTCAAGCAATACTTTCCGTTCTAAATTCCCAGGAATTTAAAATGGAAATTCAAGGTATTGACGTATATGATACAAGTGAAACAGGAAAAATCATAGGAGAAAGCTAGTAAAAATTATCCATATTGTGCCCAGCTAATTTCCTTTGAACGGTATGCCCTTTCCCAATCATTGCCCATGATCTCCAGTATATTAAGCATACCATCATATCCAAAATATGCCCTATCCACATATATATCTCTATTTGTGGGATTTAAAACATCAAAGGCAACTTTTATTCCTATTTCTTCTGCCATATATTTTTCCCAGGCAGAGCCAATAACTGTATCAACATGAAAGTCACTTAAACCTTTTTTAATCTGATATCCATCCACAGAAAATGCTACCTTGGGTGAAATACCCAGGGTGCTTAGCTCCCAGTTGAGTACTTTTTTTGCTTCTTCCCTATGAGATTTTATCATTATAACTTCAGGAATCATTTCTAATTCCTTAAATAACATTCTCACAAGACCAATTCCCATAGTAGCATCTGCACATATGGCAATCCTGCAGTTACGATAACGTGGGATTATCATAAGTGCCCTCTTTCTCAGTAAACTTATTACTTTTTCTTCTCCTTCTTTAATTATTTGTTCCACTTTGTCTTCAACTCCAAAGTACATACCTATTGCTCTAAGCCACCTAGCAGTATTTTCTGTGCCAATAGGCAGTGGAATATCAGAAAGAATTAAAGGTATATGATGTATCTTCTCCATTTTTTTTGCAAACTGATAACCTGCATCATGGCTTAAAAGTATATTAGCTGAAGCTGAAGCTGAATTTTCAATTTCTTCCATGGAAGTATTATGTGGAAGAACTGCCTGAACATTTATCCCTAATGAATTTAAAGTTTTAATTACCCAATTTAGATCTTCCCACCATGTAGGATTTAAATTTGCCTGCGGTGATATAATATTTACACTATTTCTGTATTTCTTTTCACTTTTCTTTATAAGAGGTATAATGGCATTTAGCGCTATATCCTGTCCATCATAACTGTTGCCTCTAAATCCCCCTGCAACTATAGGTATAAGTCTTGCCTTTACCTTAGACTGCATACTTTTACATATCCCTTCTATATCTTCACCTATTATATCCGCAGCACAAGTACCCACCACAAACATAGTTTTAGTATTAAAGGTATTATCCGCATCTTTTATAAGCTGCTTAAGTTTCTCCGAAGCTCCCATAATAACATCTGTTTCAAATAAACGGGTGCAGCCTATTTTTCTCCTGGTAAAATCTATCTCATGTAAATCATATGCATTTGCCACTGTTGCTGCACAACCTTGTGGTGAATGAATAACAATACTCACATCCTCTATTCCTGCTATTACGCTGGCAACACCTTCAAGAGCACATCCTAAAACCGGATCCTTGCTGTGCTCACAATTACGGAATTTTAACTCATCATACATTTGCCTCTCCTCCTATGTGCATATACTGTACAATCAGGCATATCTTGACCTAGCTTAGGTGTTAATGATTGGATAGATGCAAGACCTGACTTTTCAGGAAAAACCATTCTTTTAGATAATGAACTCCTTGGCCTAAAAGAATATTCCAGTGCCGTTTTAACGCATTTAGCTACCTTAAGTGCCCCTCTAAATCCAAATCTCGGACGATTTAGTATAGCATTTAAATCCACCAAAGGTATGGTTGGAAAGCTGAGAGAAGAGCCAAAATAAACAGCTGAATCCTCACTGAGTCCCCCAAGAAAAGCCAGCAATTCCTCTTCCGTCTGCTTCATGGATTCATATTTACCAAAAGCAATAGTACCTTTTGTAATTAAGACCTCAGGATCCAATCCAGTTTCTAATAAATAATCTATACTGGTTTCCCTTGCTTCTGTACTCCAGGGATGAAAATTAAATATAACTGGACGCATTCCAAGATCACGTTCAAGCATATGTGCAATGGATAATGATTTAATAGCATCATGTCCCTCAACAATAGCCAGTTTCCCTTGAAGAAATTTTTTAGCTTCCTCAAATTCATCTTTTATTTCATTATATTCTCTTTCTATTAAATCTTCAGCTTCTTTTTCCATTCCTAATTTTTTAGCTGCACCTTTTAACCATTTTTTAGTGGCACTAATACCATAAGGCAATATTGTAGAATTCAATGGAGTTCCATATTCTTCTAACATAGCATTTCCTATGGCATAGCCTAAATCCAGACAAAGAGTACAATTTACAGCAACACTAGGTGCCCTTTTAATTTCCTCTAAAGTACAATTACCTGCAATAACTGAATTAACTTCTGCACCCATTCCCTTTATCAATCTTACCAGTTCCTTTACATCTGTATCCACTTCTGTTCTTTCAGGTCCCATTTTACCCCCTACAATATTTACAGAATGTGCTAACCTAGCTTTTTCTTCTTCAGTAGGAGGGTCCATAAATCTTACAATTTGTTTAAATACCAGATCAAATCCACTCCTGTATTCTCCTGCAAATCCTTCACAATGTATAGGCATTATTTTGGCATTTATCTCATTCTTTATTTTATCTGCCACAGCATCCACATTATCCCCGATAATTCCAGTTGCACAACTAGTAGCAATAAAAATTACATCTGGATGATATTTGTCATCTACTTCTTTAATGGCCCCTTTTAACCCTCTCTCTCCTCCGTATATTACATATTTTTCATCCATATTGGTACTAACTACTGCCTCATAAGGGGCACCACTATTTCTACTGTTGGTTAACTTATATGATTGCTTAACTCCATAGGCACATCCGCTGGGGCCATGGGCAATAACAATGGAATTTCTTATACCACTTAAAATTTTTGTAGCTGTCCAAAATTTACACGGACGGGTATGACTGCCCTGCAGATTAGTTTTAATTTTGCCTTCTTTAGCTAGACGGTATAATCTACTCAATTTACCATGAAAAACAATACTATCATTTATACTATTCAATAAAATGCACCCCCTGAAAACTGAATTAATTGAGCATATTGCCCATTAATAACTAATTGATTGTTAGTCAAATGGGCAATATACTTAAAATTATTAGTTTATTGATTATGAACTACCATGTATTTAAAATCCATTCCCTATCATGCTTGTTTTCCATATCAGCAAACATGGTGTTAGCAATCATGTCAGCCAGCAGCATAGCACCTTTGTATCCAATAACAGGCTGTCTCCATAAACCCGACCTATCAAAAGTTGGGAATCCCACTCTAACCATAGGAATTTTATAATCTATTGCCATAAACCTGCCTTTAGAATGTCCCATAATCAAATCTACCTCTATTGATTTATCCTTCAATCTGCGCTCTAATTCCCACAAATCGGAATTCCATATCACTTCTATATCACAATTTGCATTTTCCTCTATTTCAGTTAATCTAGGATCCTTTTGATAAGCCTTGTTATCATCCCCCAGCAAAAGAAGTACAGGCTCTAATTCACACTCTAAGCAAAATTGTGCAAGTCCTATAACTAAATCAGGATCACCATAAATCGCAACTTTTTTATTTGCAAAGAACATATGTGCAAGATTTACCATAGTATCAATGGCCAGCCCACGTTCTTTAACTAATGATTCCGGTATTGGTTTCCCTGTTAGTTTACTGATATTTTTCAAAAACTTATCTGTATTTTTTATTCCTATAGGTATATCTTCAATTACTGCAGGAACTTTAAATTTTCTTTCAAGCAGCTGGGCTGCAGCACCACCTTCGTATTTACATAAAGCTATAGTGCCAATAGAGTTAGCAGAATCTTCTATATCCTCTACTGTTGTATTTCCATATGCAAAACTGGATTTATCCGGCATAATTGGTGCCATAAATGTTTCTGTATCTATAAGTATGTTTCCTTTCACATCCATTTCTTTTAATATATGCTTAATTTCAGCTACATCACCGGGATTTAACCAACCGGTTATAATATTCAATTTGTCATTGGGTTCCCCTTTTTTTGCCAGAACATTAACAAATGCCTTTACAGCTACATTATAACCTTGAACATGGCTTCCACTATAACTTGGAGTATGAACTGGAACAAGGGTAACTTTTCTGTCAGGATGTGATTTTTTAAGTTTCCTATTCATAATTTCTACTATGCCTTCAATATCATCACCTATGGTCTCAGTTGAACAAGTAGTAACAACAGGAATTATTCTTAAATCTGGATACCTGTCTACAAGCACCTGAATTCCTTCTTCAGCATTTTTCTTTCCACCGAAAACAGCTGCATGTTCATGTATGGAAGATGACGCCATTTCAAAATTTTCTTTAAAATGTTGTGCAAATAACAACCTGACAAACATCGAGCAGCCTTGTCCACCATGTACTAAAGGTATACAATCCTTTAATCCGATAGATGCAAACTCTGCACCACAAGGCTGACAATTATATATTGGATTTACTATTCCCGCACGTTCTTTTTCTTTTATCTTTAAGGACATACTATCACCTCTATTCTAATTTATTAGTAATTTGGATTTTTTAATTCGGCATTTAATGACTTTGTTACAACTACATCTAACAATTTTGCCTGGAGGTCATTAATTACAGATTTTTTTTGTGCTTCGTCAAGTTCTAAAAACCATGGAAACTTCTTTTTTATAACTTCCGAAAATGCCTTTGCCTCAGTATAGAAATACTTATCCATTAATGTGTCATTTTTTACTTGTTTGCCTGTTAAAATTTCAAATGTAGCATCTAAGATCCCTTTTATATTCTGTTCTCTATCCCAGGAACGAGAATAAAATTGCCACAAATAGCGTTCTTGAATAAATGAAAATAATTCTTCCACTCTATTTTTCATAAATATCCTACACCTCTCTTATATCTTCTCCAGCAAGATTCCAAAGTGGAGACCTGGTAGCATTATATACATCTCTTGCCAAATTTACAAAACCTTCAAATCCCATGTAAGGTCCATTGTGATATGCGTGTCCATTAATATATGGTATATGCAGTTTTTTAACCAAGTCACCAACTCTAGGACCAGTAAATATTAAGTCCGGCTTAACTTCATCCAAAACCTCAAAGAATTCCAATTCATTAGCATCATCTAAATAAATTGCCCCTGTCCTTCCCCTTGCAATTACTTTTTCAAAATCTTCCTGATGTCCAAATTTTGAAGACATTGCCACAACTTCAACACCTAAGTCATCTTCAAGAGATTTTGTCCAGTGCCATAATCTTGGTCCACCTGTCCATATGCAAGCTTTTTTACCTTTTAATTTTTCTTTGTACCAGTCAAGTTTTGGCTTCCATTTTGCATATTCTTCAGAAATTAACTCTTCTACTTTATCCTCTATTCCAAAGAATGTGCCTATTTTCCTCAGTCCTTCTGCAGTATAATCAAAGCCCCATGAATCAATATCAACACGTGGAATATTATATGTCTTTTTTAATTCATTAGCTATATATCCTGCAGACCTGGCACAGTTTACTACATTTAGTTTGGCTTTGTGCATGGCCCTTAGGGAATCATAGGTACCATTACCCGTAAAATGAGCTATCACCTGGATGCCCATCCTGTCAAGATATCTGCTTAAAACGAAGCTGTCTCCCTGAATATTATAATCTCCAATAAGATTTATGGTATATGGACTTTTGATTTCAGGTTCAACAGTCCCCACCTTTTCATTCATCCAGCTAATATTGAATACATGATGTCCTTTAGACTGGCTAACTCCTGCAAATCCCGCACATTCGGAACAAAATATATCTACATCCCCTAATTCTTTTTGTACTTCTCTTGCAACTGCTTTCGGGTCATCCCCAATTAATGCGGTAGCACAGGTAGTGTAAACTATCATTCTTTTTATATCTGGAAATTCAGCAAAAGCCTCCAGCATACTTTGCTTTAGTACTTTTTCACCACCAAATACAACATGCCTTTCTTTAACATCTGTTGACCATGCATGTTTAAGCTGAAAATTATCATTGTCACTTGGATAGCGCTTTGTATGCCACGTATTATATGCACATCCCACAGGACCGTGAATTATCTGAATTGTATCTTTGAGAACACCACCTATAACAAGCTTTGCTCCACAAAAGCTGCAGCCTCTTTCAGAAAGCGTTCCTGGAATAGTATTTACATTTGCATCAGGTAAAAACATTGTGGTATCTTCTCCAGGCTGTTTTACATAACAATGTTTTTTTCGCTCTGGAATAGTTTCATCACATTTAAATAACTTTAATGGCATTTTTATATACCTCCTTAATTTCTAAAAATTACAATTTTTGAAGTAACCTACCTCCACTCTGTCCACATCTTTAATTGATGTATGCCAAAACAATCAACAAAAGAGGAGGCGTTTACCACAATTAGACACATTTACACATCTAACAAGTTTTGAGCATACATAGAATTTTAAATTAATCTAATAAACCATATTTAATAACCATTTGTTCTAAATCAGGAATCTTTAAAGGCTTAGGTACAACAAAATTTTTATTTTCTATAATTTTACGTGCTAATTCTCCATATTCCTTTGCTTGATTGCAATCAGGATCATATTCAACTACTGTCTGTTTATTAAACTCTGCTTTTTGAACTATATTATCCCTAGGCATAAAATGAATCAGTTGAGTGCCTATGGCACTGGTAAATTCCTCCATAAGTTGTAATTCATTATCAACCATACGGCTGTTACATATAATGCCGCCTAATCTAACCCCACCTTGATCAGCATATTTCAGTATGCCTCGACAGATGTTATTTGCAGCATATATTGCCATCATTTCTCCAGATGCAACAATATATACTTCCTGTGCTTTTCCTTCACGAATAGGCATTGCGAATCCCCCGCATACAACGTCACCTAAAACATCAAAATGCACAAAGTCAAGATCAGGAGTATAGGCTCCAAGCTCCTCCATCAAATTAATTGAGGTTATAACACCTCTTCCTGCACAGCCTACACCAGGTTCAGGTCCTCCAGATTCAACACAGCGAATGCCTTTAAATCCTGTTTTAATAACATTATCTTCTGTTATGGAATCTTCCCCTTCTTCTCTAAGCGTATCCATTATTGTACTCTGAGTCATTTCTCCAAGTATAAGACGTGTACAGTCTGCCTTTGGATCACACCCATGAATGAAAACTTTTTTATCGTAGAAATGAGCCAGTGCTGCAGCTGTATTTTGTTGTGTAGTTGATTTACCTATTCCACCTTTACCATAAAATGCTATTTTTCTTGTCATTTTTTCTTCCCCCTTTAAATTATAAAAATATTAAAATATTAAAAAATAATATCTATAATTGATTATTTTTTAATAAAATAAACAAATTAAAATAACTAAGCTTTATATTGATTTTCACTTCCAGCTACAAGCATCACCTCCTTTATTTAATTAAATGGGTAATAATTTATAGTTACATCTGTTATTTGCCAATAACAGAAGATAACTGACAGTCAATTTCTTGCTCAAACTCCTTAACAGCTCGGAGAATACCTTCATTTATAGGATCATACATCTCTATAACTTTAATTCCCTCTATTTCCAATTTCTCTTTTGGATCAAGTCCAATTCTGAGTATAAGTACTGCATCACAGTCTCTTATGGTTTTAATTATTCTTGAAATTTTATCATCATGTTCATCACAGGCTTCAATCCCCGTACAATATTTATTTACATCTCTTTTCTCCAAAAATTTTATAGTACCCGAATCATATGAGTAAATATAGAATTCAGTAGCATGTCCGAAATGTTGATCTATATTGATGCCTGATTTGGAGGAAATTGCAAATTTATACTTTTTGCCTCTAGATATGCTTCTTTCAACGTTATGTCTTTCTGCTTTAACAGAGTACTTACTTTCACAGATGCCACATCCCGCATTTCTGAAATCTATAGAACGATCTTGGGATAAGGTACCTATTGCATCTGCCCTGCACTGTCTGCAGTGGTACATTTGCTTTATATCAACTTCACATTCTCTTCTCATTTCATTTAACTCTATATTTGAAACCAGAGGCAAATGTTCAAATCCACTTCCTGGAACTGGTATCATCTGCATTATGTTTGTCATATATGCCCCGCATTCTTTAACTTCTTTAACAACTTCTTTTATATGCTTATCATTTATTCCTTTAAGCATAACTATATTTACTTTACATATCACTCCATTGGAAGACAAATATCTAAGGCCTTTAAGCTGATTATCTAAAAGTATTTCCGCCCCTTCTTCCCCTACATATTTATGACCTAGATAGTTAACTTCTTTATATATTTTAGCTCCTATTTTTTTATCTACAGCATTTATAGTTACTGTAACATGAGATACTCCAAGTTTTATGAGCTCATTTGCATAAAGTGGAAGCATAAGACCATTGGTTGATAAACAAAATATAGTTTCAGGGGACTCTTCCCTTATAAGCATTAAAGATCTTCTTACCTCTTGAAAATTTGCCAGTGCATCTCCAGGCCCTGCTATGCCTACAACAGTCAGATTTTTCATATTATTTTTAACTATTTTAAATTTTTCAAGAGCTTCTTCGGGACTTAAAATTTCACTTGTAACTCCAGGTCTACTTTCATTTGCACAATCATATTTCCTACTGCAGTAATTACAGCTTATATTACATTTGGGAGCCACAGGTATATGCATTCTGGCAAATTTATGAGCGTTATCTCCAAAACAGGGATGTACATTTGATTTCATAGCCCTGTCAATTGGAACATAGATTTCACATGGATTATAATCTATAGCCCTTAAATTTTTATTTTTCAACTCAATCATCTCCTTATTAGCTTTTCGTTTAAAATTTTTTACATTTGCTTCAAATTACCAATTGTAGTTTAAAAACTATATTGAACCTGGTGCTCTTTTATGGTATAATCGCATTATATATGGTTAGAATTTGGCATATTCTAACTCATTTTTTAAGTATATCTCTTGGCATTTCCTTCACAAAACTAAGAGGTATACTCCTATTATTAATGTTAACCTATCTAAGTTATTCACAACTCATTGCAATTATTTTCTCGTGTTTCTAAATTAATTACCAATATAACTATCCAATTAATAAGATATTGATTTAACATCAAGTTCCTTATATTTTTATAAAAAATTTTAGTACGGTTTAGTATAGTAATTTATATGAAAATATACCACATATTTTATAAAAAGGCAATAGTTTTATTGGCGTTTTATTAAAATAAATATACAAATAATAATGATATGTTAAAATCACGGTATCAAAATTGATATTTTGATAATTATCTGAAATTCTATTCTTTTTATTTATACATCCCCTCTTTTAGTTTTTAGTAATAATAATACCGCATAATATTCTTATACGAATTTATTTGAATTTGTATAAAACATTATATTATTATATTGTTAATATTGTAATGTAATGTTTCATAAATTGCAATAGCATTTTGATTATTTATCAAAAAATCTATAATTTATTGATAAATAGTTAATTATTTATTACATTTGCAAACGATTTAGTATATTATTTGAGAATTCTATAATAAAAGCTCATCTCAATTAAATGAAAATCCATTCCAATAACTTGACTTTTATGAAAATAAAAAATATAATAATACGAAACAATATAAAATATATTGTAAATAGCTATTTATAATATTTAATATTATTTTTAATACCAAATTATTATGTTTAATCAAAAACTAATATTTAATATAGAAAATATATCATCTGAAAGTCAAAAATAATGGTGAGGTGCTAGCAATGAATTTCTTTCAAGTAATCGGAAATAGCATTTTAATTGAACTTAACAAAAAAAATTGGACTCAATCTATGTTTGCCCATAAGATTGGAGTTTCAGATGAAGTATTTAAACAAATTGTACAAGGTAAAAAGGCACTAAATGCTGTTGAAATAGCTAAAATTGCCAGTAATTTAGATGTAGATCCAGAAAGGCTTTTAAGGGAAGAGAAAAAAATTTACTGCGAAGATAATTTGTCTGAAAATTTCATTAACAGCTTTTATAATAAAGATAATTTTAAACTTATATATTTTATAATTGAAGAATATATAAATATGGAGGAAGATTTACATGAATTCAGATTATCTAAAAAAAGCACTTCTGGAAAATGACATCAAAAGTATCAAATCCAAAATTAATATATTAGAAAAAGAAAATCACGTCATTAATCCTATAATAAAAGATGATATGTTTAAGCTATTAGAATCAGTAGGTAAGGTACTTTATTATCCCATCAAGGATAATGTGTGTGCTTTTTATATTAATATAGACAACAATCATTTCAAAGAAAATATTATCTTCATAAATACCTGCATGCCCTATGAAAAACAAATATTTGCAGCAGCTCATGAATTTGCACATATTATTGGTATTGCCGGAGATCAGGAAGAGCTTCTTGCAGAGGACAAAATATTTAATTATATTTTTGATAGTATAGAATACACAAATAAAAATGAAGTACTAGCAAATTATTTTGCATCTGAGTTATTAGTAAAGGATACTATTTTAGAATCACAACTCCTAAAAATGAAAGTAACTAAACTAGATTCTATAACTGTAGAAGATATTATAAGGTTAATGGATATATTTTTATTTCCTTATAAACCTATGGTACTAAAATTATATTGTATAGGTAAAATATCCTATGAAAAATATAAAGAGCTAATTAATATTAGTTGTAATAATTCCATATTTCAATTACAAAATAGGCTTGGTTTGTGTTCTAGAAACAATGAAATGACAAGAATTAAAAGCTTCTCTAACTTCATAGATTTAGCAATTAATTCTTATGAGATGACCGTAAGAACTTATGATAAATTAAAGTATGTATTAAAATTATTTGATTTGACACCTGAAAAACTTGGTGTGAAAAAAAAATCACCTAAATATCTTTCAGAAGATGAGTTAGAAGAAGAGATACCTTATGACTTATAACGGAAAATATAGCTGTTTAATTTTAGATGCTGATATTTATTATAAGTTAGTACAATTTGAAGATATAAATGCTTTCGTAAAAATCATTGATAATATAACAGATAAAGCTTACATACATGAATATGTTTATAAAGAAGAAATTCTCACAAAACGAGAGCAGCTAGAACAATTAATAGCTATGAAAAAATTAGAGATATTATATCCAAAGAATATACTTGATAAAATTGGATATAGCGTATATAAGGATTCATTTAAAATTTTATGTGAGGAGTATATAGGACTTGAAAATCTCTGTAAAAGACACGGCCATTTAGGTGAAGTATATTCACTAGCCATTGCAAAAGCATTAAGTATAACTATATTTATGTCTGACGAAGGCGGACTTAAACCAATAATTAAAAGACTTTTAAATACAGGAATAAATGACATCAATATGTTTAGATTAAAAAATATTATTCACTGGGTAAGACATAACCCAGAGTGTGATATTACAAGACGGGAGGCCAAAAAAATTTTTTGTTATACCTGCAGTAAAGGAAATATTAAAAACAGAAAAAGATGCTTTGATGACATATGGAAGATTTAGATATTCTTAAATATTAAAGATAATAACGTTCAAATTAAGAACGTTCATAAAATAAATAACTTTTGTTAGGAGGAAATTTTATGTTAATGATTAAAGCTATTATAAGACCAGAAAAAGTAGAGGCAGTTTTATCAGCACTTTCAAGTGCAGGTTTCCCGGCTGTTACAAAATATGATGTTGTAGGAAGAGGCAAACAGCAGGGGCTTCAAGTTGGTTCCATACATTATGATGAAATTCCTAAAGAAATGCTCATGATTGTTATAGATGACAATGACAAAAATGAGGTAATAGATATTATAATACACACCGCAAAAACTGGAGAAGAAGGAGCATTTGGAGATGGTAAAATTTTCACAGCACCTGTAGACGAAGCTTACACAATAAGTACAGGCTCTAAAGAACTGTAAATAAAGGAGATGGTACTATGAAAGAAATTAATGCTATTATTAGAATGAATATGGTGAATAAAACTGCAGCTAATTTGAAAAAAGCAGGCTTCCCTTGTTTTACCTGTAGAAAAGTTCTTGGACGTGGTAAAAAAATGGTAGACCTTAAGATGTCTAATGGTGAAATATCTATAAATAAACAGGAAGCAGAAAATTTGTCTGAACAACACAGACTCATATCCAAAAGATTGTTTACAATTATAGTAGATGACCAGGATGTACAAGAGGTAGTAGATACAATTATCAGCACAAACCAAACCCATAATCCAGGAGATGGAAAAATATTTGTAAAAGGCGTTAATGAAGTTATAAGAATAAGAACTTCAGAAACAGGCGTACTGGCTTTATAATATAAAGATTATCTGTTAAGAAAAAAAGGATTTATTATGTTGTTTTACCACCTAATAAATCCTTTTTCTATTGAATTATTATCTTATGTAAAATAGACCTGACTCAACACGTCTTATATTTGACAGTCACTTTAAGCCGACCCTTTTCTTCTATTTGAACATCCGTTTTTAAATTAAAATTATGCAATTCTTTTTCAAACCACTTTGGGACATGACTGCAGTTTATTACCAATTCAGAAAAGGTTTGCTTTTTAAAGAATGGAACTAATATTTGTTTGGTAGTAATATTTGGATTCTGTTGTTGTACCTTAATAAGATCTAAAAAATAATGTCCTTCTTGTCCAATTTTAACAGGTTCACATACACACTTATCTTTAGATTGTGAAGAAGACTTTAACGATTTGCTCTCTTCATCCTCCTCCTTTTCAATTACATGATCTAGAAATTCACCAGGCCTTCCAGTTATTTCCCAGGAATTCACTCCGAATCTTTCTAAAATGCTGTAGGGAATTCCTCCAATTTTTCTTCCTACAAAAATTTTACATTGTCCTAGAGATTCCACCATCTTTATAATTCTTTCTCGAATTAAATTCACATCTGTTATTTTGTATATTGAAAAAATTATTTCGTCTTTTATCTTCCAGTCCTTATCTTGCTTAGTATATATCTTAACTATACCTGGTTCTAAAAAAGAAGCTATTTCTCCATTATCATTTTCTAATACTGCAATTTCTTTATTCATAATCTCTATACTAAATTTGTAATATATTTATAAATTTAGTATACTATCCCCCTTTCACAATAATATTTTGACAATTTAATTCATTATTATAATCTCTTCTAAAGCTTTCTCAATTCCTTTATCTACAGTTGTATTTATCTGAATTACTTTAATACCTTTTTGTTCTAGTTTCTTTATAGCCTCCGGTCCTATTTTTAAAGTTAGTACAATATCACAATCTTCTACAGTCTCTAATATTTGGGAAATTTTTTCATCATGGTTATTACATTCCTCAACTCCTATACCGTACCTGTAGACTTTTCTTATTTCTATGAAATTAATACCATTTTGATCATAGGAATAAATATAAAATCTATCAGTATGTCCAAAATGTTTATCTATATTCTCACCTGTGTTACTTGAAATTGCCAATTTATAATTATCTTTTTTATCAATATTTTTATATCTGGCATCATAGGTTTTATTTTTCCAATTTAACTTTTTATTTGTGGCCCACACTTTAGGATTAGGAATTTCACAAATGACCAGCCTGTCAGTGCCTATTAAAAATTTACTCAAAGAATTTCTTATATCTTCATAAGATGCAGAAGTTTTTATTACGTAGGTAGTTATATCCAAATAATGGCACCAATCTTCATAACTTTGTATAGTCTCTTTTACTTTTTCATTATTGTAATCTGGATGACTTAAATCATAACTTACCATGTACATCCCCATAGTAATCTCCTTCCTATTTCTATACAAATCAAGTGATTCTTAGGTTCATTAGAAGAACTTATCCAGGTGCATAGCAATACTTATCTCCCACTTTGAAGGATATGAAATCATTAGCCAATTACTGCAATAATTACTCTGACAATTTTATAATATCTTTAATTTGCTGTTCCATTTCCATCAAATCATCAAAATCTCTACAGGACACCTTATTACCTTCCAGCATATATAAAACTTTAGCAAACTTTACAAAGTCGCAATTACCGGCTCGTTCTCCTATACCCGTAACAGTACAATCTACAAATGCAGCTCCAGCCTCTACTGCTCCCAAAGAATTGGCAAGTGCCATTCCAAAATCATTATGTGTGTGCACTTCTACTTCTACAGGCACCTCCTGCCTCAATTTATCTATGTGATAAAAAATTTTTCCCGGATATAAAATACCCACCGTATCTGCATATCTGACTCTTTTTACTCCCATTTGAAAAACAGTTTCACATAATTCAACTAAAAAACTTATATCTGCCCTGCTGGCATCTTCCAATCCCACAGATACCTCATATCCTTTGTCCAAAGTGTAATCAACGCACCTTTTTATAGCATTTACAACCCAATTCCTATCTTTTCCTAATTTAGACTTAATCTGAAGATCTGATGAAGGAATGGATATATGAATTATATCTACGCCACAATCTATAGAATGGTTTATGTCAACTATGTTCATCCTATTCCAGGATGATATCTTGCTGTTTAAATTGAGACTTACAATTTTTTCAATACTTATCTTTTCGTCTCCCCCCATGGATGGAATCCCCGCTTCTATCTGAGTAATACCCATATCATTTATAATTTTAGCAATTTCTACTTTTTCTTTTATACCTAATGCTACACAAGCCTTTTGTTCTCCATCTCTTAAAGTGGTATCTACAATATTAACATTCATCTTACATCCCCCCCTCTTTTTCAATGCACAATTTTTTTCAATGTGCAATTCACGGTCTTTTCAAATTTGCAACTTCCAGCTAGATGACAGCCAGTTTTACTCAGTGGACAACTTACATTTATATATGTGACAACAAAACTATCTCATTGCAAACAGGTATTTTTAAAATCATTATAAATTTGAATTAATTCCTCATCAAAAATATTCCTCTTTAATTTAATGCTTACTTCCCTTATTTTATTTAAAAAATTATTTCCATTAATTCCTTCATAGTCCATATTTAGCTCTTTAAGCCGCAGCATTACCGCTTTTTTTCCTGAGTGTTTTCCTATATACATAGTCCTCTTTTCTCCAATATCATAGGGATTATAAGGTTCATAGGTATATGGATTTTTTGCTATTCCATCTACATGAATACCAGATTCATATTTAAAGATATCTTCTCCAATTACAGCTTTCATACAGTAGACTTTTTCCCCTGTCAGCTGTGTATATACTTTTGACAGTTCGCCTATTAACTTTAAATTTCCCGATACCTCACCTTTTTTTATTACTTTAAGTCCTAAAACAATTTCTTCTAGAGATGCAAATCCGTAAATTTGTCCATTAAAAGCTGCTGTTATAAAATCGGCACCATCTGAACAAGCTTCCATGCCTATTGCCGTTGCCATATAAAACCTATTATCCGGACAAAAGTCCACATCTGTAGAAAAATGAGTTTTTATATTTTCTATCAATCCGCTCCATCCTGATAAATTGTATTTTATAATACCCTTTATTCTCAAACAGCTTATGTTTAACTTATTAAAAATTTCATTGCCTTCACCTGAAAACAATTTATCTAAAATTTTAATGTCCGCCTCAAGTATTATTTTCTTATTTTTTAGTCTATTTAAAATATCCTCATTAAATGTAACAGCTTTTTTATAATCCACAGCTATATATTTAAATCTAAATTCACACTTATTTAAAAAATATATATCACAAATATCATCTACATAGTATATATAATCTAAATCTCTCGGAAAATTTTTAATTTTATCTAAAGCACTCTTATTTATCTCTATTAAATCTACACCTATTTCCTTTAATAATATCAAAAAATTTTTTATCATATTTTCATCAATCTTTTCTGATCTTTTCATAATTTCCGGTAAAGTTCTATCTATAATAATTTTTTTATTCTTCTTTACTATAACTGACATAATGCATCCTCCTTTATTTAATTAACATTTAAAATAGACAGTAATAATGACATTCTATAGTCATAATAGATTCTATAGGGTTAGAATTTAATATATTCTAATTCATTTTTTGAGTATACTTCTTGCATTTCCTTCACAAAACTAAAAGGTATACTCCTATATTTCCATTCTTTCATCAAATGAACATGTCTATATATCCTTTTTATTTAAACATATAAGACCTGTATCATTCCAGTTTAAATGCCTATAAAAATTTAACGCAGGGGAGTTGTCATTTTCCGCTAAAAGCTGCAGTCTTTTTGCCTTCTTAAAAGCTGCCCATTCCTCTATTTTAAAAAGGAGTTCTTTTCCAATACTCCGTTTCCTGTAAACCTCTTTAACAATTAAATCTTCTACCAATACAGATATGCCTCCTTCAGCAGTTGAAATCAAAACTTGCCCTGAAACCATCCCCACAATTTGACTATTATACTCCGCTATAAATACACACCGATTCTCCCTGTCTTCAAGCATGATTTCAAGCCCTCTCCTCTGCTTTTCCTCATCGAAATTAAAATCTTCCTCAATGGAAAAAAGGACTTTTAACAACTGAGTCATCATTTCAATATCCCCCTGGTCAGCTCTCCTTATGGTTAAATCCATTTTCATAGTGAAAATTCCTCCTATCCCTATAAGAATTATTATCCATATATAACACTACAGGCCTGTCTTACATCAGAATGCTCAACGATTGAATTTTCAATTGATATGCTAAGATAAAATTTTTCAATTCAAATAATAACTCTATTACGTTTTACTTTGTTTCGTATTATTATATTTTCTATTTTATCAAAAGTCAAGTTTTTTAAATATTTTTTTATTAATTTATCAAAAATATAATACCGTATATAATAATATAATATTTACATCCTGAATAGTGCTACAGTTTATGATATTTTTTTACATATATCTTTTTATTTGAAAGCATCAAGTAGCTAACACTTCCACTAAAGTTTACTCAATTAAATTCTCCTTTCACGGTATCAAATATACGTGTATAATAAATATGTTCTTAACTATACCTATAGAATATTATAAACTCTACCATATAAAATTTAACTGATAGTTTTAACAAGGAGGAGAACTAGTTGACGTACAAAATAAAAAATGAAGAAAAAAAATCACCTGCAGCACTTATTATATTACTTGGAACTTTAAGTGCTTTCGGTCCTCTTTCAATGGATATGTATTTGCCGTCTTTGCCATTAATTGAAAGACAAATGCAAACAAGTGCCTCCCTGACACAAATGAGCATCACTACCTGTCTAATAGGACTTGCATTGGGCCAGCTTATAATAGGTCCTTATAGTGACAAACATGGGAGAAAAAAGCCTCTTATGGCCGGATTAATTATTTTTACAATTGCATCATTTTTATGTTCCTTTGTCACTTCAATTGGGTTGTTGATTTTTTTAAGATTTATTCAAGGATTATCTGGTGCGGCAGGGTTAGTAATCTCCAGGGCAATTGCCAGAGATTTATATGACGGCAGTGAACTTACAAAGTTTTTTTCACTACTGATGGCAGTAAATGGCGTTTTTCCTATTTTATCTCCTATTTTTGGAGGCATGGTATTAAAATTTACCAACTGGAAAGGTATTTTTATAGTTCTTGGAGTTATCGGTTCAATTTTACTTTTAGTAACCTTTTTATATTTTAAAGAAACATTAATAATTCATCATTCACAAGAAAATCGAGACAAACGCACATTCACCATAATTAAATCTCTGGTCAGCGATAAAATATTTATCAGCTATGCTCTGGTACAAGGACTAGTTATAGGCGCCATGTTTTGTTACATTTCTGGTTCTTCTTTTGTACTGCAAAATATGTTTCATCTATCTGCCCAGGGATTCAGCTTAGTATTTGCAATTAATGGTCTTGGTATAGTATTGATGTCTCAAGCAGCTGGTAGATTAGCCTATAAATTAGGTGAAAAGCTATTGCTTCAAATAGGTATATCCATTGCAGCCCTGGGAAGCACAGCCCTATTTATAAGTCTGTTTCTACCAAAACACTTATTAGCTGTAACTATTCCACTTTTCTTTATAGTGTCAATGGTAGGCATAGTAAATACCTCTGCTTTTTCTTTAGCAATGCAAAATCAAAAAAAATGGGCTGGAAGTGCCTCTGCTATACTGGGACTGGGCATGAACCTAATTGGCGGGTTGCTTTCCCCTCTGGTAGGTATAGGTGGAAGTCACACTTATGTACCTATGGCTGTACTTATTTTAGTTTGTGATATTAGTGCATTTTTAATTTTTTACTTATATCTAAACAGACAAATTCCAGAAAACAGCTCCAATATTATTTAAAATATCTGCTTTTCTTTTTGATTTTGTGAAAATTGACTATTACAGCTATTTATCTACAACTTTAGATTTGATTTAAAAGCCTATTCATATTATTATAATATTATATGGAATATTATAAGGAATAAGGGAGAGTGATGTAATATGCTCAATAAAAGCAAGGGGAAAAAAATTGTTCCACTTTTTCTTCTTATGTTATTTACTACAACATATACCCATTTTACCCCAGCTGTACGTGCAGACTCAAACGAAAAATCACAAATAATTCAATTGCAGGACAAGGAAAATATAAGTACAATGAAAACTTGGACCATAAAATTCAAAACACCAATAGATGAAAATTCCTTGTTTATAAATGTAACAGACTCTCAAGGAGGCTCTATGAATGTAAAAGTTTCCACAGGCGATTCTGGAAAATATGTTTATATAGCTCCTCCAGAAGAAGGTTATAAGATGGGACAAACATACTATCTTAATATCTCCAAAAATACAGTATTTAAAGATCCAAGCAAATCACTAAAGAATGACATACAGATGAAATTTACCACCAATGATATAGGTACTATAAACATAGATGAAACTACTTCCATAGTTACAGCAAACAATACTTTTGCATTTAATTTAATGAAGAATTTAATATCAAAAGATGAAACCGAAAACATGATTATTTCTCCTTTAAGTATATCCAGCATACTTGCCATGACCCAAAATGGAGCAGCTGGAGAAACAAAACAGGAAATGTTAAATTGCATAGATCTTAAAAATATAAGTGATAGTGATATTAATAAACAGTATTACAGTCTATTGGACCATTACAATAATTTAAAATCCACTGACTTGAAAATGGCAAACTCTATATGGACAAATAAGCAAATAGCTCTCAACAGTGATTTTAAAAACACAGCTGAAAAATATTATGATTCCCAGGTAAGTTCTGAAGATTTTGAGGATGCAAATACTTTAGTGAAAATAAATAAATGGGTTAACGATCATACAGGAGGTCAAATTCAAAAAATAATAGACAGCATAGATAAAGATACCGGAGCTATTTTAATTAATTCTCTGTGCTTTAAAGGGACATGGGAAGATCAATTTTCAACTAGTAATACAAAAAAAGAATATTTTACTTTATCTAATGGTAATAAAATAAATATAGATACTATGCAGAATACTTCTTATGTAAATTATCTGGAGGAACCTACTTTCCAAGCAATTTCACTGCCTTATTATGACAATATGGAAATGGATATATTTTTACCTAAAGAAGGTATAAACATAAATGATTTTACCCAAAGTATTACTAAAGAAAAATTTGATGCATGGATAAATAACTTTAAAGACACTTATGTACTTCAGCAAATTCCTAAATTTAAAATGTACTATGATGTAGACTTAAATGAAACATTAAAAGCCTTAGGAATGAATGAGGCCTTTGACCCTGAAAAAGCAGACTTTACAAAACTTACGACTAATACTATGACAAGTCAGGCTTCCTTATACGTAAATAAAATAAGGCACAAAGCCTACATAAGCGTAGATGAACAGGGTACAGAAGCAGCTGCAGCTACAGCGGTAATTATGAATCCTACTGCTTCACTTCCTGACAATCCAATTTATTTTAAAGCAAACAAACCTTTCTTCTTTATCATAAGGGACAATAAAACTGGAGTTATATCTTTTATGGGAAAGGTAGAAAAACCAGGTACATCAGATACAGATGCAGCAAATTAACATATAAAACAAAAAGATTTATCTCAATTTAGTAATGGGATAAATCTTTTATTTTTCACAATATGGAATTAATACTATATTAAGTCTTAGAACACTAGTATATCATATGAGCAAAAAAAGACAGGAATCATATTTAAAGTTAAGATATAATATAAACAAATATTGAAGAAAGCAGGTATCTTAACATGAATTATAACTCTTGTATAAAAAAATCTATTGAATATATTGAACATAATCTAAATGACAAAATAGAACTTAAAGATCTTGCAGATAAAGTATTTCTATCAAAATACCATTTTCACAGGGTCTTTCACGCTATTGCAGGAGAACCTGTAGCTGAATATATAAGAAGGAAAAGACTTATAAAAGCAGCAAATGAACTGTTAAACACAAACAACAAAATTGTGGATATAGCTTTAAAATATCAGTTTAGCTCTCAAGAATCCTTTACAAAGGCCTTTAAAAAGATTTATGGAATGCCTCCAAAACAATTTAGAAAAACCAAACTCAATGTAAACAGCCCTAAAAATGAAATTACAGATTTACTTTCTATGGCAGCTTAATAATTAGATAAAATAATACTTTTAAGAGGTGATTTTAATGAGTTATGTACCAATAGTTATTGAACATACAAATTCAGGAGAACGTTCCTATGACATATATTCAAGATTACTTAAAGATAGAATAATTATGTTAAATGATCAAGTAACAGACGCAACTGCAGGTGTAATTGTATCACAACTGCTGTTTCTTGAATCTGATAATCCAGATAGTGATATTCATTTTTATATAAATAGTCCAGGCGGCTCCATTACTGCTGGCATGGCAATATATGATACAATGCAATATATAAAACCAGATGTATCTACAATATGCGTAGGTATGGCCGCAAGTATGGGGTCATTTTTACTGGCATCGGGTGCTCATGGAAAAAGATATGCCCTGCCAAATAGTGAAATTCTCATACACCAGCCATCAGTATACGGAGGTTTTCAGGGTCAGGCTACAGATATAAAAATTCATACAGAATGGCTTTTAAAAACTAAGAAGAAAATAAATAAAATATATAGTGAAAAAACCGGAAAACCCATTGAAAAAATAGAAAAAGATATGGAAAGGGATTACTTTATGTCTGCGGAAGAAGCCGTAACTTATAGACTAATAGACAAAATTCTTTTAAAGTAAATTATGTCCTCCTATTTCATTACAATTAATGCTTTAGAAATTTTATAAAATGCTTTCCTATATTTTTTTATTCTTTTTTCATCTTTATCTGTAGGATTGCTTATGCGAGTTAAATCCATATTATCACTTAGGTCAGCAAGTTTTACATTACAGGCAATTTTATTTTTAAGTACTCTTTCAATAAAATCCTCGTAACTCTCTCCCCTGCGTCTGGTTAAACAATCTAAGGCATTTACAATTTCATCGGGGAATCCCTCTTTTCTTATATCTTCGAGGGTCACAGAAGTATCCTCTACAACGTCATGAAGTACAGCACATATTCTTTCTATCTCACTATTACAGGAAAGCATTACTCTAAGGGGATGTAAAATATAGGGATTTTCTCCCTTATCAACTTGTCCCTCGTGAGCTTTAACTGCTATTTGGATTGCTTTATTTAACATGTGCAAAATCTCCTTTAACTTGTAATTAAAAAGAAAATTTACTGTACAATTTCATTTTTTGAAAAACTACATTTCTTCATAACTCCTACAACTATTCCAAGTATCTTGACCTGATGACTTATTATCTGTATTGGCTCATATTTTTCATTTTCTGGTATTAAAAGTACTGTATCTCCCATTTTCATAAATCTTTTTAAGGTAGCATTTTCTGTATCCACTGCAACTGCTACAATATCACGATTATCTGCAGCATTTTGTTTTCTTATAATCACTAAATCTCCATTATCTATATCTGCTCCTAACATACTATCTCCTTTTACCTTAAGCACAAAATGTTCTTCACTATTATTAAACCAATGTGCAGGAAGCTTTAATAAATCTTCACAATGTGAATTCATAAAAATAGGTATTCCTGCTGCTATACTGCTGTATATTTTAAATGCACTTAGATTTTCTACTGTATATTGTAGCTCCTGCCATCTTCTTTTACAATTATTTCATCAGGAGTATCCAAATCAAATGCAATTGTTAATCTCTTATCATGCTTCAAAAATACAACATTATTAATATGATAGAAAAAAATTAAAGGCATCTTTCTTACCCCTATGTTCGTTAACATAGGGGTTTGCAATTACTGTGACTAACTATTCTCTTACCAGTTCCCATACTCCTTCAGAAAAAGTAGGATGAGGATGAATCACATGAGCCATTTGTGAAAGAGTCAGTCCATTTACAATAGCTGATGTAAATTCGCTAATTATGTCCGTTGCCCTAGCACACATAAGCTGTGCTCCGAGTATTTTTTCCGTTTCCCTGTCTGCAACTACCTTCATAAAACCTCTTTCCTGCATTGTCAAAACTGACTTTCCATTTCCCATCATAGGATATTTTTTAGTGATTACATCAAGTCCTGCCTCTTTTGCTTCACTACCCGTAATACCTACTACAGCAATTTCAGGATTGGTATAGACACAGCCGGGAATTACCTTTATATTTACAGGTTCTTCTTTTCCAATCATCTGAATTACTGCACAAAGTGCTTCAGCAGAAGCTGCGTGGGCAAGCTGAACACCTCCAATAACATCACCAATGGCATAGACAGAAGGACAACTGGTCTTATAATATTCATCTACTAAAATCTTTCCTTTTTGTGTTTCAACGGTAAAACCTTCATCAAATAAACCTTCTATATGAGGCTTTCTTCCAGTTGCCACAAGCACACCATCTGCTGCAACCTGCTGCAATTTTTCCTTTTCACTATAAGTGCATAAGAGTTTTCCTTCCTCTGCTTGTTCCAGTTTTTCCACACTAGAGGATGTATGAATATCTACACCTTGCTTTTTTAAAATCTGCTTCAGATTGGTACCAATTTCCCTGTCCATTTCAGGCAGTACCCTGTTCATGGTTTCAATAACGGTTACCTTGGATCCAAAAGCACTATATAGGGCGGCAAATTCCATTCCAATAACACCGCCGCCGATGATAAGCAGATGATTATATAATCCATCTTTCTTATTCAAAAGTTCATGACTTGTAACAACATTTTTCAACTGTATACCAGGAATAGGAGGAATTGCAGTAACAGAACCAGAAGCTATAAGAATTCTTTCTGATTCAATAATTTTTTCCTCCCCATTTTGGTTAACAGCTACCTGGTGTGAAGCAATAATTTTTCCAGTGCCATGAAAAAGATCAATTTTATTTTTTTGAAACAGCATTTCTATGCCGCCAGAAAGCTTCTTTATTACTTCTTCTTTGTACTCCAACAAAGCAGGAATATTAACTGTCACTTTTTCAACTTGTATTCCAAACTTTTCACTTTCTTTTGTTTTACGGTAAATATCTGCTGCATGCAATAAAGTTTTAATTGGAATACAGCCCCTATTTAAACAAGTACCACCCAATTCACTTTTTTCAATAACTGCCGTCTTCATCCCAAACTTTGCCGCCTCAAGTGCTGCTGTACTGCCGCCGGGGCCAGCTCCTATTACAATTAAATCACATTTCTGAAACATACCTTTTCTCCTTTACATATTATTATGAATCAGCATTTCTATATCCCCAGCAACAGCCGCATCCTCTGGTTTATGAACAAGTTTCTTACTTAATGCATCTTTTATTGCATTTTCCTCATAAGTACATCCAATGAGTATTTCAGGAATTCTTAAAATCAAGTCCTGATCCATTGCATCCGAAAATGCATTTAATGATTTTATCTTACCGCCGTGTACTTGAAACTGTAAATCTATATCTCCCCAAGCAAAACGTCCGGACATCTCATGCTGAAATTCAAGTTTCTTTCCATATTTCCACTGCCAGGACTCGAACTTCCGCTGTAAAGTGAAAAATTCTTCTTTATCTATGTGTGATTCATCAAAGGCTTCAGGCTTTAATCCGTATACTTCTCCAAAGGCTTCTATAAGCTTTTCACACATCTTATGGGTTGTAAGAGAAGGATAAAATTCTTTTAAATTTACCACCCTTGACTTTACAGAACTTACACTTTTAGATTGCAGTTTTTCTTTTGAAACATTAAGATATTTAGACATATTCGCCATATCTACATCAAGCAAAAGTGTTCCGTGATGATAACAAAAATCGCCAGATTTATAAAAAGCATTTCCCGAGAATTTTCTGCCATCTACCGTAATATCATTTCTGCCTGTTTTCTCAGCATGAATTCCCAGCTTTTTCACAGCCTGCACAATCACCTGAAGCTGCCTATCTACACTATAATTATCCTTTCTCATTAAAAATGTAAAATTGAGATTACCCAAATCATGATATACAGCCCCGCCTCCTGATAACCTGCGGACCAAGTATCCTTCGTCATTTTCAAGTTCTTTTACTTTACATTCCTTCCAGCAATTTTGATTTCTTCCTATAACCACTGTATGACGGTTTTGCCAGAGGTACAAAATACACTCTTTTTCTCCCACATGGAAGGTTAGATATTCTTCCAGTGCCAGATTTTTATAGGGATAAGTCTCTATTCCCTTTATAAACAATAGTTTTTCTACCATTTATAAACCATCCTTTCCAGCAGTATTTTTGTCTTCTATATAATAGCGAAGTTTAGGTTTTGTGGCTGCAAGTACTTCATCGGGCCTGCGAACCAATGTATTATATGGATATTCATGCATCCTTTCTGGTGATTCTTCTGCTTTTTTATATATTTCCTTAAAAACATAAATAGCATGATCAAGCGTTTCTTTTGTCTCAGTTTCAGTTGGCTCCATCATCAACGCCTCATGAACGATCAATGGAAAATATATTGTAGGCGGATGTATACCATAATCAAGCAGAGCTTTTGCAATATCCAGTGCTAAAACCCCAAGTTCATTCTTAATTTTTTTCATGGTTACAACAAACTCATGCATACAAGTTCTGTCATAAGCCACATCATAGCAATCAGACAACTTTACCCTCATATAATTGGCATTTAGTACTGCATTTCCAGCCGTTTCTGGAATTCCTTCTCTTCCCAGCATCATAATATAAGTAAGAGCTTTTACAACTACCAAGAAATTCCCATAAAATGACTTCATATCTCCTATACTTTCTGCTGCCTTATTTAATACATAAGTCCCATCTTTCCGCTTTATAGCTTTTTTACCTGGAAGAAATTTTTTCAAAAAACCCTTACAGCCTACAGGTCCACTTCCAGGTCCTCCTCCTCCATGAGGTGCAGAAAATGTCTTGTGCAGATTAATGTGCACAACATCAAACCCCATATCTCCAGGTCTTACAATGCCCATAATGGCATTTAAATTGGCACCATCATAATAATTTAATCCCCCTGCCTCATGGACCATCTGGGTTATTTCCAGAATATTTTTGTCAAATAAACCTAGGGTATTTGGATTAGTAAGCATGAGACCTGCAGTATCTTCACCAAGTACTTCCTTTAATTTAGCTATATCCACGCATCCATCCTCACCAGAAGGAATGCTGATTACTTTGAATCCAGCCATAGCAGCACTTGCAGGATTAGTTCCATGTGCTGAATCCGGTACTATAATTTTATCTCTTTTTTCATCATTCCTGCCCTCATGATAGGCCTTAATCAAAAGCAGTCCTGTTAACTCTCCATGTGCACCGGCTGCAGGCTGCATGGTCATAGCATCCATTCCCGTTATTTCGCATAAATACTGCTCTGCCATATAAAGTACCTGAAGGCAGCCTTGTACCGTATCTTCCGGCTGCAGAGGATGTATACCCGTAAAACCGGTTAGTGATGCCATATCTTCATTAATCTTTGGATTGTACTTCATGGTACAAGATCCAAGGGGATAAAATCCATCATTGACCCCATGAGATCTCTTGGATAGACTGGCATAATGCCTACTGATTTCACTCTCTGATAGTTCTGGAAGATGCATTTTTGTCTCTCGAAGTGCACTGTCAGGAATTACGCAAGGCACGTCATTTTCAGGTAAAATGCTGGTACTTCTTCCGGCACTCCCTTTTTCAAATAATAATTTCATTTTTTATGCATCTCCTTTACAATGTGAACCAATTTATCCATATGTGCTTTAGCATTTAATTCTGTTGTACACCACAGTATTTCATTCTCTCCAATAGGAAGTCCTCCTAGAATACTTTCCTTTTCCAGTTCCTTAAGGATTTCCTCTGCATTCTTATCTGAAACTGTTACAAACTCATGAAAAAATTCATATGGATACTTTAATTTCAATCCCGCTTTTTCTAATTCTTTTTGAAGATAATGAGCCTTGGATGTACATTGAATAGCCGTTTGCCTTATACCTTCATTTCCCATAACAGCCATATAAACTGATGCAGTCATTGCACATAGTGCCTGATTGGAACAAATGTTGGAACTTGCCCTTTCCCTTTTGATATGCTGTTCTCTTGCCTGCAGAGTCAGTACAAAAGCTCTCTTTCCATCCATATCCACAGTCTCTCCTACAATACGTCCAGGAAGTTTTCTCATCATTTTAGAAGTAGCTGCCATAAATCCAAGATAAGGTCCCCCAAAAGATAAAGGCATACCAAGGGGTTGACCCTCTCCCACTGCAATATCCGCACCACATTCGCCTGGTGTTTTTAAAATACCAAGAGAAGTAGGATTACAACCCATAATGAAGCTGGCTCCTTTTTCGTGCACCAGCTCTGACACTTTCTCCCCATCTTCTACAATGCCATAATAATTTGGCTGCTCCATGTAAAAGCATGCTGCTTTATCGTCCAGCATTTCCTTAAGTGCTTCATTGTCCATAATACCATCTTTCTCAGGTACAATAAAAAGGTTTGTACCGCTGCCAAAGCAATAAGTTTTAATAGTACTCATAACCTGTGGATTTATAGTTTGGGATACATATACATCTTTTCTTTTTTTATTTCTACACATGGCTACTGCCTCTGCTGCTGCACTGGCCCCATCATAAACTGATGCATTGGAAATGTCCATGCCAGTAAGTTCACAAATCATGGTCTGATATTCAAAAATGGACTGTAAAATTCCCTGACTGATTTCTGATTGATAGGGAGTATAAGCAGTTAGAAATGTTTCTTTTGCCGTAACACTTTTTACAATAGAAGGTATATAATGATGATACGCTCCGCCACCTCTGAACATATATTTAAAAATACGATTTTTTTCAGCTATTTCTTCCATTCTAGCTGATGTCTCCATTTCAGAAATTCCTTGAGGCAATTTCAATTCCTCCTGAAGCTTTACTTCTTCTGGGACATCGGCAAACAATGCATCAAAGTTTTTATATCCTATTTCATTTAACATTTCCAGCTGTTCTTCTTTTGTATTTGGCACATAAGTTCCCATAGGATTACCTCCATTTGCTATTCTTTTTCACTATTTACAACTGCCTCATATTCTTCAGCTGTCAATAATTCTTCTTTATCACTAATTTCAGCAATTTTTACAAGCCATGCTTCATAAGGAGCTTCATTAATCCACCCCGGCTTATCCAAAAGCTCTTCATTAACTTCTTCCACAACACCACTTACTGGTGCATATACATCTGACGCAGCCTTAACAGATTCCACATCTAAAAATACCTCTCCTACGGTAACTTCATCACCTTCTTCTGGAAGATTGACAAATACCAGATCTCCTAGTTCACTCTGAGCATAGTCAGTTAAACCAACTAAAGCCTTATCTCCTTCTATTTTTACCCATTCATGTGATTTAGTGTACATAAGTTGCTTTGGAAAATTCATATCTCATTCCTCCTATTTATTCTTTTTATAAAATGGCAAACCTACTACTTCTGCTTCTACTTTTTTTCTTCTTACAAGCACTGTCACTTTTGTTCCCGGTTTGCTGTAATCAGGAAAAATCAATGCCATAGCTGCCGGATAGCCAATATATGGACAATGGGTTCCAGATGTGGTTATTCCAATGAGGTCATCACCTGCATAAATCTCCATCTGTTCTCTTATAATACCCCTTACTGTAACTTTCAATCCTACCCTCTTTCTCACCGGTCCTTTTTCTTTCAATGCATTTTTACCGATAAAATTTTCTTTTTCCATTTTAACGAACATCCCAAGTCCTGCTTCTAAAGGTGTTATTTCATCATTCATCTCGTGGCCGTATAGAGGCATGGCAGCTTCTAAGCGCAGTGTATCCCTAGCACCCAGCCCGCAGGGAATTAACCCTTCTTCTTTGCCGGATTCTAAAAGAAATTCCCACATTTCTGGTGCATCTGAAGCTTTCATATAAAGCTCATATCCATCCTCTCCTGTATATCCAGTTTTGGAAATCATGCATTTTATGCCTGCTATAGTACAATCAAATTTGCCGCTGTAATATTTCTTGGGTATTTCATCTAATTTTGCTATCTTACTTATAACTGCCGGTGCGCCAGGCCCCTGCAGAGCAATTTGTGCTACTTCGCTGGAAATGTCCTCAAATACTACATTTCCCTGCTGATGTGCTTTCATCCAGGCATAATCTTTATCTTTATTTGCAGCGTTAACAACCAGCAAATAAGTATTATCTTTTACTTTATATACAATCATATCATCCACTACGCCGCCTTTTTCATTGCACATGGGACTATATCTTGCCTGACCGTCATACATTCCTTCAAAGTTATTAGTAAGTATATAGTTCAGATTCTTTAATGCATCCTCACCCCTGCAAATAATTTCCCCCATATGAGACACATCAAATAAACCACAGGCTTTCCGTACTGACATATGCTCTGCTATCACTCCCTTGTCATATTGGACTGGAAGCAGGTAACCGGCAAAAGGTACCATTTTCCCTTTGTACTTTATGTGTTTTTCATAAAGTGGTGTCTTTTTTTCCATTGCTTCATCCCCTTTTCAATAAAAAAAGTGCATAAATAAACACTCTGTTTATTTATGCACTCTGTCTTTATACCTGAAAGATTTTAGCTTCTTCGGTGAATTATTACTTTCCAGAGTTTCGTCAAAATCCAGTCCTTTTACCTGAGAGTTTACTGCAGCTTCCCCTTCGGTGCTGCCATATTGTGGCAGTCTCTCCTAAATTCATCATCCGAGTATTATATTTTATAGACTAAAATGAAATTTTTATTAATAAAATATTAGCATAGCCTTTTTATGGTGTCAATAAAATTTTGTATTAATTTCCTAAATTTTATCAATCATTATTTGCAATAAAAAAATTAATATATAAAATTATTGATAAATTCATATAATTTTCAACTTCTTGTAATATCTACACATAATATGTATTTCTTATAGTTATTATGTGTAAATATTCTAGATAATGTTATACAAATTTCCCCTGTGGCATAAGATATATATGGCTCAGAAAAATAACTGTGCATCTTAGAATTCATAAGTTCATAGTAATATCTTTTTAGAGAATTATCTTCTCCTTTTATTGCAGGAGAAAATACAATGCCTTCACGTTGTATACTATTTTTTTCTTTAGCAAAAATTGTATTGGTAATTTGAATTCCAGCTTCATCAAGAATGTACGCACATTCAATATCTAAATCTTTATACCTATTAATAAACATTGAAATAAACTTATCAAACCTACTAATAGGATTTATTTTAAGTTCTCCAATAAAATTATTTAAAAACTTATTAATTTTATACTTATATAATCTATTTTCTTTGCCTCTTAAAATTACATATTCCTTATAACTAAGTGCAGCACTTTGAATTTTAGCATTAACTCTTTTAATTACGCTGCCATTTATAAACTCAGGTTTTGAAAAAAAATATCCTTGAATTAAGTGAGCTCCAAATTCAATTACATAATTAAGTTCAATCTCAGTTTCTATTCCCTCAGCAACAACTACTGCACCTATCCTATTAGCTAAACCTGCAATACATTTAAATATCTCCTGTTTATGGTAACTATCCTGAATATTCCTTACCAGTAATGAATCTAATTTTATGATGTCAGGTTTTATAATTGAAACTCTATCCATATTTGAAAAACCTGTTCCCACATCATCTAAAGCAATTAGAAATCCCTTTTTTCTATAATTATTAGTAAACCTTTCCAGAGCACTTAAATTACTGGCACGAGATTCATTAATTTCGATTACAATATTTTTAGGTGAAACCCTATTTTCTAATACCTGGTTAAAAAGATGATTTGAGCCTTCGGCTTCTTCTATAACAGAGGCATCTACATTTATAAACAAATACCACTCATCATTCATGTTGTACACATTTTCAAAATTCTCAATACACTTTTCCCTACATAATCTATCAAGTATAGTTGACAGGCCATTATTACGAGCATATTCAAACATTTTAAGTGGAGGTATAATTTCCGAATTTAAAATATTTATTCCTCTGCTTAACGCTTCAAATGCTACTATTTTTTTCTTTACTAAGGACACAATTGGCTGATACTTAACAAGTATTCTTTTATTATCTATAACCTCTCTTATAATACTAACTTCATTAAAACCGTCATATTCAATCATAATTTATAGCTCCCCTATACTATTCAAGCAAAAATCTTTAAATATCAATGAAGTACCTGCAACTTCCCATATCTGTCATATTTACAGTGAATATTATACCATTTATTTTAAAATTTTTTTATATTCTTTATTACAATAAAGATATAATTATTATGTACAGATGCCAAATTAAGATGATGTAAAAAACTCACGCAAAGTTAAAAAACTTCATGTGAGTTTAAAAACAGCCCTAATCTTCTTCCCTTAAAATATTTATGTTCTTTCCTTCCATCACCTTATTCATATTTCTCACAGCACACATTTTTCCACACATAGTACAAGTATCTTCATGCTCTGGCATAGATTCTTTTCTATATCTCCTTGCCTTTTGCGGATCAATAGCTAGATTAAACATTGTTTCCCAATCAAGCTCTCTTCTTGCCTTGCTCATTTTATAATCCCATTGCTTTGCGCCCTTTATATTTTTACTTATATCGGCAGCATGTGCTGCTATCTTAGAAGCTATAATACCTTCTTTCATATCTTCAAGATTGGGAAGTCTTAAATGCTCTGCTGGAGTAACATAACATAAGAAATCCGCACCATTTGCAGCTGCTATAGCTCCACCAATGGCACTTGTTATGTGGTCATATCCCGGTGCAATATCTGTAACTAAAGGTCCCAGCACATAAAATGGTGCTCCATGACACAACTTTTTCTCAAGTTGCATATTGGCAGCTATTTCATTTAAAGACATGTGTCCTGGTCCTTCAACCATGACCTGTACACTCTTCTCCCAAGCTCTTTTTGTAAGTTCTCCAAGAGTTATAAGTTCTTTTATCTGGCTGGCGTCTGTGGCATCATTAATGCTGCCTGGCCGACAGGCATCTCCAAGACTTATAGTTACATCATATTTTGCACATATATCTAAAACTTTATCATAGTATTCATAAAATGGATTTTCTTTATTATTTAGTTCCATCCATGCATATAAAAGAGCTCCTCCTCTTGAAACTATATTTGTAAGCCTTTTATTTCTTTTGAATACCTTTGCAGTTTCCCTGTTGATTCCCGCATGTATGGTCATGAAATCTACTCCATCCTTAGCGTGCTTCTCTACTACAGCTAAAAATTCCTCAGGAGATATATCACTTAGTTCCTTATCATAAAATCCTACTGCATCATATATGGGTACTGTGCCTATCATGGCAGAACACATCTCTACAATTCTTTTTCTAAATTCTTCAGTTTTACCATAGGAGCTTAAATCCATTATAGCTTCTGCCTTCATTTCAATTGCAGTTTTCACCTTTTCAAGTTCCATATCTATGTTAGCACAATCTTTTGATATACCTAAGTTAACATTTATTTTAGTCTTTAATCCCTGTCCAACACCCTGGGCATCTAATGATTTATGATTCTTATTTGCAGGTATTACTATTTTACCTTCAGCTACAAGATTTCTTAAAACTTCTACATCCATACTTTCTTTTGTGGATACTACCTCCATTTCTCTTGTAATAATTCCCTTTTTAGCAGCATCCATTTGAGTAGTAAAATTCATGGTTTCATCCTCTTTCCTGGTAAATTTTATAAAAAAATCATATGTACAACAAAAAGCATAAATCCGTAGACTTATGCTTTTATCAGTAACATATTTACACAAACAACTTCCTACGCTGGCATTACCCAGATCAGGTTTAGGGTCAAAGAATTTACTTCTTAATCTCAGCCAGAAACACCAGCCCCCCTGTACATAATATTCAATTTTCTTATTACATAATGGTATCATAGGATTTATTAGTAATCAAGTAAAAAATATATTTCAATTTAAATTAAATCCTTTAATAAGCTTTCCTAATTTCATGGCACTTTCCTCGTTATTATTAGTTTCTGCTAATACAGATTCATTTCTATTATTAACCTGATTCACACTTGAAGCAATATCTGCGGTGGTCTTAGCCACTTCTGATACCGAAATTGCTATGTCTTCCATACTTGCTGCAATTTGATCAACAGAATCAGAAATATTTTTAGAAGATTCTGCAGATTTAGCAACTATATCTTTTAAAGTATCCCCATCTTTTTTGTATTCATTGCTAGTGGAAATTAGTTTGTCATAATCTTTTAAAACGTCCTTCTCTATAAACTCCAAAATATCTCTAGATGAACTGGAAAGCTTTTCAACTGCAGCTAAAACCATATGAACTTCACTTTGTATTTGTGCTACTGCCTCTGATGATTCTTCCGCAAGTGTTCTCACCTCTTCTGCAACAACTGCAAAACCCTTTCCTTGTTCACCAGCTCTTGCAGCTTCTATTGCTGCATTTAATGCTAGCAGATTAGTTTGTTTTGATATTTCATCTATACTTAATGCCATTTCTGATATTCGATTAACAACAGTGACTTCTTTTAATGCCTTTTCTAAACTTGTCCTTGTTTTTATATATATTTCTTCTGCAATTTTTTTTGATTGAATAGAATCATTGTTGATAGCAACTGCTTTTTCCTGTATATTTAAGGCCATTTCTAATCCTTCCTGTGATTTTTGCTCTGTGATCTTCACTTCTTCCTTCACTGTAGTAGCCATGGATGTTACTTCTTCAACTGCAGCAGAGGATTCTTCCATTCCTGCAGATATTTCTTCTGTAGAAGCTGATATTTGTTCAATTTCAGAACTTATCTCTGAAAACATTTTATTTGTTAATTCACTGCTTCCAAGAATACTATCACTTTCACTCCTTATGGAAATCATACTCTTATTAAGCTTTTCAATTGCACTATTTAAGCCTTTAATAGTTTGTCCTATTTCATCATTAGAAACTACCTTCATTTTAAAATTCAAATTGCCTTCCGCCAATTTAGATGCACCATCTACTACCTCTTTAATCTGAGTTAAAATACTCTTCCTTATAAAATGTGTAAACAACATACCCATTAAAATACTTACTATTAAAAAAGCCACTATTTCCTTTAAAGAATTATTTACTGTTTTTTGTGAAATCTCAGCTCTTGATTGTTCTAATTGTTCTTGAAAATCCACCATATCTTGTATACTTGATAATAGTTTATTTTCCGTCTTATTTAATCCGTTAAGTATATCTTGAAGCTCCTCATTTGTTACATCAATTTTCATACCTCGTTTAACTGAATTATCAAATTGTAAAAATGCACTGTCGTCATTATTTCGTATATTTTTATAAAGCGTCTTACCTTTTTCAGTATAAATTAATGCTTCAAGTTGCTTTTCCTTTTGTTTATAAAGAATTGTATTTTTATCTATTATTTTCTTTTGTTCCTCCATATATTTCATGTCGCTGGTAACAGCTATATTTCTTACACTGACAGCTATTTTATTTACACATTCCCTCATATCATATGTCAAACTCAATTTTTTATTTTCTATATTCACAAGCTGGTCAATATTCTGGTTAATTTGATTTAGTCCATATATCGACAATAAACACACCCCTACTATTAATATAATCATTAATGAAAATCCAATCCTCAATTTATTAGAAAGCTTTATTTTGTTAAAATTCATATGAATCCCCCCTTTTGAGATTAAACCATTATCGCTGTATATTTTGCAAAAATGCATCCTATAATCATACATAAAACAATGATTTTTTATATATATCGACACACATTTGTCTAACTTTATTATTATTTTAATATACATTGCACAAAAATATAATTTTTAAATACGACAGGATTCTACAAATTAAAAATGAGCATAAAATGACTTCGCTAAAATCTTTAGCGAAGTTTATAATTTTCCTTATAACTTAAATTTATGCTAATACCCAATGCCTTTGCATATATTAAAAAATGAGTTATATCTTTATCTATGCCTTTTTCTATATTTTCTAATTCCTCTTGGTTAAATCTACAGCTATTTGATATATCTTCAAAAGTTCTTCTATTTTCCTCTCTACATTTTTTTAAAATTTGTCTTAATTTTAAATATTTATTTTCTGCTTCCATATAATACTCGGAATTTATATTAGATTTCATATTTTTACATCCCCCTGCAAATTAAAAATTAAAAGTTAAGAATAGTTAAAGAACTCATCTATAACTCTTAACTTTTAATCCTTTATTTTAATTGTTCAACATTGTTTAGTTATAGTTGTAATTTTAGTCAAAACATCTTCTGTAAGCTGATTGAGCTTCTTATAGTCCCTGCACTCTGTATATACCTTACATAAAGGTTCATCTGCATCTGGCAGCACCAATGTCCATCCATCCTCAAAGTTAAGTTTTACACCCTCAATTAAATCTATAGATTTTGAACTATTTTCCTCTATTAGATTTCTCATTATCCTTCCCTTCATATTCCAGGGGCATTTTATTTCTTTTTTCATGCTGTAATACTGAGGAATAGTGGAAGTTATCTGTGAAAGAGACCTATTGCAGTTTGCCATAAAATTAATAGTCATTGTACACACACTTACCGCGTCCAGTGTCATGAGGTATGCACTTACCATATCCCTTTCACTTATATTGGATACATTTTCTAAATAAGTTTCCAGTATAAATTTATGCGCTATTTTAGTCCTTATAAATTTACACCCACACATTTTAGCCAATTTCTCCATAGTGGAAGAGGCTGTAACAGGAACTACCAGAGTTTTTATGTCATGAGATTTTAACATAACCAATGCATTTAAAGCATCGTACAAATTGTCTTTTATTATGTTTCCCTTTTCATCTATAATAACCGGTTTTTCACACTCTTCATCTATTTCAATTCCCAAATTGGCACTATCCTCCATAACCTTCCTTGCCAAACCCTTAGTATCACCGAACTTATCATAGAATTTCATCTCTACTTTAAGCTCCTTTAAAATCCCTTTCATTATTTCAAGAATCATAGGATCTTCTATGCTTAAAACTGCCCTGTACTTTTGGCTCTTTATATTTTCAAGTGAAAGTCCATTTATAAGCTGCCTGGCATAATACTCCAGGCAGTTATATATATTTTCCATATGCTTAAACTTATCTGGTTTTACTCTCCTGAAATCTTCCCTTGTAAAACTGCTTTCTATCTTCCTCTCCATAGCTCTATCTATATTCAACCCGTTTTTATCCATAAATATTATAGTAACCTTTTCCGGTGCACTAGCATTTACACATACATAGACTCCTGCCTGTGCTCCGAAGAAAAGAACAGACTGCCTTATAAATGCCATTGGCATCTGTTTTAAATCCATAACCTCCATACCCATAGATAAAAGTCCTGTAGCCAGAGAATATTTAAACATCTGTGCCGCTCCATTGTCACTGCAGGCTATAGCCACCCTAGAATCTGTCTTTAAAACAGAACCATAGGCAGAACCCAGCTTTGATACAAATTCTGGAGTTATATCTACATTTATCTCTCCACTAATACCATTTTTACCAAAAACAGATCTAGAAGCCTTTTCTCTCCATATAATATTGGAACTTACCATAGTGCCGCTTTCTATCATCTTGTTTGGCCATATCTTAACCCCTGGATTTACTATGGCCTTATCTTTTATAATAGTATCATTTCCCACAGCAGCTTCTTCAAATACAGAACATTGAGATTTAACTTGAACTTTTTTACAGAGTACGGCACCCCTTATCTGTGCCTTATCTCCTATATAGCAGTTATTAAAAAGTATACTCCTTTTTATGGTGGCATCTGGAGATATAATATTGTTCTCACCCAATACGGTATAGGGGCCAATTTGTGCATTGTTATATATTTTACTGCCGCTTCCTATATACACCGGTCTTGAAATTTTAGCTTCAGGACTTATTTCACAATCCTCACCTATCCATATATCTTCACTGTATTTTTGTGCCTTTATGTTTATATGCGCAAGCCCTTTTAATATGTCGAAATGACATTTCATATACTGGTCAATACTTCCTATGTCACACCAGTACCCTTCTGCCACATATCCAAACACAGGTACTTTTTCTTTCAGGAGAAGCGGAAAAAGATCACTGCTAAAATCAAATTTTTTATTTTTATTGTAATATTTAAATATATCCGGCTCTAAAATATATATTCCCGTATTTACCTTATCGCTGAATACTTCTCCCCACCCTGGTTTTTCCAAGAAGCCAGTTACTCTGCCCTGGGCATTTGTAACTACAACACCAAATTCCAGAGGTACCGGTTCTTCTTTAAGTATGAGAGTTGCCACAGCGCCCTTACTCTTGTGATAGGCAATTGCCTTTGACAGATCTATATCAGTAAGGGCATCTCCACTTATAACAACAAAAGTATCATTTAAAAATGCCTCAGCATTTTTAACACTTCCTGCAGTACCCAGTGGAGTTTCTTCTATAAAATAACTTATATTTACTCCAAAATCTTTACCATCTCCAAAATAATTTATTATTTCATCAGGTAAATATTGCAAGGTAGCTCCAATATCCTCTATTCCAGTATTCTTAAGCAGTTCTAAGGCATATTCCATTATGGGTTTCCCCATTATAGGCATCATGGGTTTAGGTATGTTACAGGTTAAGGGCCTTAACCTGGTTCCTTCTCCTCCGGCCATTATTATAGCTTTCATAACCATCACACCCTTTATCCATTTTAATATTTAAACCTTGCTCTTCTCTTTATTCTTAGTACTGCTCCTCTTTCTTGTAGTAGTTCCGCCTTTACTTTTAGCACCAGCACCTACTTTAATTTTCATATCCTGATTTTCTTTTTTATCTTGTTTCCTACTCACTTTAAGATCCTCATAGTATTCTAAAATTTCTCCTTCGTTAAAGTTATCTTTTAAATCTTCGTTATCATCAGGTTTTGCAATCTTCTTTAAAGCTTCATTTTCCTCATTTAAACTTTTATATACCATGTAATCCTCCCTAAAAGCAGAATGATTATTTTCACTGCTTAATTTTCTCCATTCTGTACCGCCGGCTTCTTCTAAAACCTGATGGTACATTCTCAGAGTAAGATCTGCTATTTTGTTCCAGGTAAATTCATCCTTTACAGTATCTTTTCCATTATCACTAATATATTTGGAAAATTCCTCATCATATAAAAGTCCAACTACATTATCCGCTATACTGTTAGCATTTCCATTTATACACTTAAGCCCATTTTTGCCATGTTCCACAATTTCACTTAACCCACCTGTATCAGAAACAACTACAGGACATCCTGCCGCCATAGCTTCTAAAGCTACAATACCAAAAGGTTCATAAAGGGATGGAAATACTGCTGCATTTGCAACTCTATATAATTTATCTTTTTCCATTTCATCCATATATCCTGTAAATAAAAACTTACTTTCCAGTCCAGAATATCTGACTTTATCTTTTAATTCCTCCGTCATTGGACCTGTACCTGCTATTATGAATTTGGAATCATTATATCTATTTATTATACTAGGAGCTGCTTCTATAAGAAGATGTATTCCCTTCTCAAAAACATGTCTTCCTACGCAAAAAATTATTTTTTCATTATCCATGGCATATTTTCTTCTAAATGAAAGCCAATCAAATTCAAATTCAAACTTTTCTACATTAACTCCATTTGAAATAACCCATATTTTTTCTTCAGGAGCTGAGAATATTTTATTTATTTGATTCTTCATATAGTTACTGCAGGCAATTACTTTCCATGATTCATAGGTAAGCATCCATTCTGTAGCAGAAATATATCTTTGAGTTACAGTATTTATACCGCCATTTCTTCCATATTCTGTAGCATGTATAGTACATACTAGAGGTATTCTAAAAGACCATTTTAAAGTCTTAGCACAAAAAGCAGTAAGCCAATCATGAACATGTATTAAATCAAACTCTCCAGATTCATTTATTAATCTAACGGCTCTTTCCACCATAGCAAAATTGAGCTGCATTACCCATTTAGTAAAATCTTGGGTATCTATAGCATAAGGTGTAACCCTATGAACAAAGACTCCCTTATCATTTTCATCTATAGGTGCTGTACCTTCTTCACAGGTGATCACATGAACTTCATTTCCTCTCTCACAAAGAGAATGAGATAAATAATACACGTGATTTGATAATCCACCTATAGTCTTAGGTGGGTATTCCCAGGAAATCATTAAAACTTTCATTATATCACTCTTTTCTTTATAAAATTTTATCTTTAAAAGCTATTAGTAAAATCACACAAAAATTTACTAATATAATTTGTTTTTTATGATTCTAGAACTTATATAAAAACAAAAATTTTTACTATACACTTATTATAATTCGTTTTAATTTACTTATACATTTTATCATAATATTCCATAATCATTCTATTAGCTGAATATCTTTCCACCATTGCATTTACACTTGCTATCATCATTTCATTCCATTTATTTTTATCATTATAGTAAACATCTAAAACTTTATTGATTAAAACTTCATAGAGACTTTCTCCATCGTGAATATCCTGCTCCACCTCATTTTTACCTATAAATCCATTACCTATCTGCCATCCAGTAACTCCATCCCAGCAAGCTTCTGGCCACCATCCATCTAAAGTACTTAGATTTAACACTCCATTTATAGCTGCTTTCATTCCTGAAGTACCACAGGCTTCTTTGGTAACTCTTGGATTGTTAAGCCATACATCCACACCCCTTGTAAGCAGTGCTCCCTTTTCCATATTATAATTGTCTAAAAATACTACAGATTCAGGATATTTTGCTTGTATGGTCAAAATATGTTTTATTATTTCCTTACCTGTAAAATCTAGAGGATGTGCTTTTAATGATATTATTATCTGTACTCTTTTTCTTTTTAAGAGGGATGAAATTTTTTCTTCATTCCTAAATATTAAATCTCCTCTTTTATACGGTGCCGCTCTTCTTGCAAAGCCTATAATAAGGTTGTCTTCATCCAGCTTTATTCCATTCTTATTCTGTATATACTCTATCAGCTTAACTTTATTTCTCATATGAAGTTCTAGTAGATTTTCTTTTCTCTTTGCAGCTTCTATAATATGTTCATTGCCCCAGGTTTTTACATTTATTCCGTTTGTTATACTTATAATTTCACTTCTATTATTAATATTTTTCCACATTTCATTTGCTATTTTTCCATGCATAGCTGAAACTGCATTAGACTTTTTAGAAAGCCTGAGTCCTGCTGCAGTCATATTGAATGGGTTTCCTCCTATTTGCTCTATAAAATTTCTATCTAACCCATCATAAGCATCCATATATTGTAATATATCAAGACCATGGGATTCATTTCCTTCTACAATAGGAGTATGAGTGGTAAACACAATACTATTTCTGCATTTTCTCCATGCCTCATAAGCCTCTTCTCCTCTTCCAATTCTTTCTCTTATAAGTTCAAATCCTGCGAAAACAGCGTGTCCTTCGTTGAAATGGTATATATCTACATCTTTGTTTAATGCTCTTAATGCCCTTATTCCACCTACTCCAAGTACTATTTCCTGCGCTATTCTCTCTTCCTCAAACCATCCATATAACTGACCTGTTATCCATCGGTCAGAATTCTCTGGCAGGTCTGTATCCAGTAAATAAAGTTCTGAATTACCAAAACAATCTACCTTCCACACTTTACAATGTACAACTCTTCCTCTTATTTTTACATTTACCTTTACCCCTGTATCCTCAAGGAAGTCATAACCATAATTGTAGAAAGAGTCCACTATCCTCTGTTTATTATCTATATGCTGTTCTACATATCCTTGTTTCCACCTTATTCCTATCCCGATTACAGGAAGATTACTTTCTTTAGCAGCTTTAAGATAATCTCCAGCCAGTATTCCAAGTCCACCAGCATAGATTTTAAAATCAGAATGTAATCCAAATTCCATACAAAAATAAGCAACCTTCGGACAATCTTTACTCACTATCTTAACATCTCCTTTTCCCTTTTTTTGTAGAAGATATATTTAGCACCTATTATATCTTTTTCAAGTTATATAATATTTCATAAAATATTATTTTATTTTATACATTTCCATAATTGTAATATTATTATATTTATATACTACATAATATTACTTTTTTATTATATGTATAATAAAGTTTATTATACATTAAAGCAGTTAAAGGAAAGTATTTGTATCAAATTAATGCGGTATATCATTTAGTTTAAAAGAATCATGATAAATATTTATCCAAAGGCTAGTTGCCATTTCTAAAACCCCCAGCTTCTTTAAGATGGGGGATAAGTACTACTACGCCTCTGAATAAGTTCTTTTAAGCTTTATGTGTGCTTAGCCCAGAAGCTATTTTCTGACATTCTTCAAGGCAGTTACCAACTTGGGTCAATTGAGTTTCTATCTGTTTTTTTATGTTTCCATTTTCAACCTGGCCTGCAGCCACCTGCAAACCTTGTTGAGCATTTTTTAATGATTCTTTGGCCTTATGAATATTATCTCTTGCTTGTGAATTCATTTTATCAGTTCCTCCTTGTAAGTTTATTTTCATTAATATTATTTACAATAGAAACAATATAATACTATGGTAGAATATCAAATTCACCGTTTTCAAATTCTACAAAGGCAGTATTATTTTAAAGCATGCACCTGTATGGGTATTATTTTCTGCAGTTATACTGCCATTATGTTTATCAATAATGCTTTTAGCTATGGCCAGTCCAAGACCATGCTGGCCGCCCTTGCCTTTAAAAAATCTATCAAATATGTTTTTTAATTCATTTTCATCAACACCTGGTCCATCATCCACTATATTTATAATTAATTTTGAATCTTCACTTTTAAAATTTACAATCACCTCCTTGCCTGCATAACGGATGCAATTTCCAAGTACATTAATTATAGCTCTGGAAAGCTTCTCTTCATCACCTTTCACTAATATATCTTTTCCCGAGTTAAAAAACTCAATAGTTTTATCCAGTTTAACTGCCATCCCTTTCACCCTTTCAATGCAGCTTCTAACTAAATCCTCCACACTCAAATCTTCAAAATTTATTGACTCCTGCATAGAATCTATTTTTGATAAATATAATAAATCTTCCACTATGGTAGTAAGTCTTTTACTTTCCTCGATAATAATATCTATAGCTGCCTCTTTATCATCAACAACTCCTAATTTTACTCCCTCTGCATAACCCTGTATGGACATGAGAGGAGTACGTAACTCGTGAGAAGCATTTTGCAAAAATGTCTTCATAGTATTATCATACATTGAAAGTTTTTGGGACATTTCATACATGGTCTCAGATAACTGGTTTATCTCTTCATCCTCATAAATTCCAGGTTTAGAATGATATTGTCTTTCCCCTATTTTTTTAGCATATTTACTCAATTCTATAATGGGTCTGGAAAATTTTTTAGCCACAACATTAGATGCAAATATTGCTATTAATCCAGTTATAATGAGAATAGTAAATAATATTATATTAACTTTAAAGATCATATTTTTGCTTTTATCCATATTAGCATAAATGAGCATTGCTGAAGTATTTTCACTCTTATTTGACTTTATAGGATATATAACAGCACAATATTGCTTTCCCTGTACACGAAAATACCTGATTCCGCTCCTATTAATCAAATTAAATATTCTTCTTTTAAACATTATAGGTATAATATTATTGTTAACTAAATTATATTGTCTAGAATTTTCTTTTTGTGGAAAAATTACATTGCTGTTCTTATCCATTACAGCATAATTCAAATCAAGAAAGGTTTTGGTTTGCTTTAACATTCTTTCTGTTTTTAGAAGTGTTTGTATATCTCTTTTATCTTCAGTATTCTTTGAATTAAAATTTTCAATACTCATTGATCTCTTAATAAGTTCTCCAGCTGAAATCAATTGTTTCTTTATTTGTCTTCTAATATATACATTTAGAGAAACTCTAAATACCATAGATGTTATAAGTACATATATCATAATTATAATTATATGTGAAAAGAATATCCTAGTTTTAATATTTCTTTTAGATTTTATCATAAAAGCATTCCTCTCGTAATTATTTATGACTTGAAATAATGAATCCAAACCCCCATAATGTTTCTATTTTTAAATTAGAACCCACAGCTGTAAGTTTTCTACGAATTCTTTTAATCATATCATCTGTAGCTCTTGTATCAACTTCCCTGTCAAATCCCCAAACTTTATTTAAAAGTTCCTCTCTAGAAACAGCTTTATTTTTATTTTTTGCAAGATATAATAAAAGATTAAATTCCATGGGCGTAAATTTTAAATTTTTATTATTACAAAGTACATATCTTCCTTCTGTATATATTGTTATATCTTCAATATGTATTACCATACTACTTGAGGCAGTTCTTTCAATCTCCATACGTTTAAATATGCTCTTAACCCTTAAAACTAGTTCCACAGGGCTAAAAGGTTTAGTCATATAATCATCGCTGCCAAGCATAAGTCCTGCAATTTTATCAGCCTCTTCATCTTTAGCAGATATTATAATAATAGGCACATTACTTTCCCTTCGTATTTCAGTACACAGTGCAAAACCATCTAGTTCAGGCATCATTATATCAAGCAGCAGCATATCTGCGGGCTTTTCTTTAAATGCCTGCAAAAGTGATTTACCATCTGAAAAAGTTCTCACTTCATAACCTTCCTTTTTAAGAAACATCTTTATCAATTCCTGAATTTTTATCTCGTCGTCAGCAATATATATAAGCTTATTCTGCATTTTTCATCACCTTTATTCCAATTTATTTTTATTATATCACAGTAAAATTGTATACCGCATATTTAACACAACCTCTGCCACAATTTTGCCACAATATATCGGAGATTTGGCCTAAATTTAAATGTTAAACTTAATTTAGCAAAAACTGATAGGTTAAATTTTCAAAGTAAAATATTAAAAAGGAGCTTAAATGGATGAAGAGAAAATTTTATCTACCTTTAATAATAGTTCTTGTTTTATTTTCTTTCCTAGGCTGTAGTAGAAATACAAATAAAGCACTTAATAAGTCAAATTCAATTAATAATTCCAATACCTCTGCTAATAATTCTTCTAATGAGGGTACCCACTCTTCATTAAAAGCAAACATCAGCCAAACAGAAACAAAAATGTCTGGTCTGGATAATTCTATGGACAACTTAGATAAAACGTTAAAGAATATGGATGATACTAACAATATAAATGAAATTGAATCAATAATAAATAACAATTAGGAGTTGATAATAATGAAAAGTGTGAAAATCAAATTAATTTCTTCACTAGCTGCCGCTTCTCTTATGGTATCTCTGGGTACTGCAAGTGTATTTGCTAAAGAAACCAACAGTAAAATTGAAACTGCTCTAGTAAATCAGCAGCAGCGTATTGAAAATCGCCAGGAAAGACAGCAGGCAAAGGATGCTATGCTGCCTAAAAAAGACACTATAAAACAAAATCACGCTACTAATGAAGCCCTGAGAAAAGAAATATCACAAAAAAGAGCTTCTGTTAAAAGTATGCGACAGGACATCAAAAGCAATAATAAGCAATTAACTTCCGATGATTTATCTAAAATACAAGAACAATTAAAAATTATAGATGGGGATGTTTCTTCACTTGAAAGCTTACGAGGTACTATAAATACGGCTTATGAAAAGGTAAAAGATGATATGAAAAATAAAAATTACCAGGATGCCCAATCTCAATTAGATACTATAATATCAATACAAAATACAAGAACAACAGATCTTACAAAACTAAATACTGATATGGATGCTCTTATTAGTATTCTTCAATCCGCTGAAGCTAATGCCAAAACGTCTCCATCTTCAGGTACTTCATCAACTACTTAATTATAACCTCCTTAGTAAGTGATTATTTACTAAGGAGGTTATTTATTTTATTTAAACAAACTTTATTTTAAGAACTTTTTCCCATATAATTAAATATAGTAAATTTAATTATAAACTTTAAGGGGAGTAACTATGAATTCTAAAATCAAAATAATTACCTCCATGCTTATATTCGGAAGTATTGGAGTCTTCGTAACCAATATAAACTTACCATCGGCGGAAGTTGCCTTTTTCAGAGCTGCTATTGGAAGTTTATTTCTAATTTCCGCTGCTTTTTTCAGAAATGAGAAAATATCTTTTAAATCAATATCAAATAATCTTTTACTGCTTATTGTATCTGGTATAGCTTTAGGATTAAATTGGCTCTCTCTATTTCAGGCATACAAATATACAACTGTACCAAAGGCAACCTTAAGCTATTATTTTGCACCTATCTTTGTGATAATATTATCCCCTATTGTTCTTAAGGAAAAACTTACATGGACAAAAATCATGTGCATTATTATGGCTCTTGTGGGGTTGTTCCTAATTCTCAACCTAACTGGAAATGATATGACTGCTTCTTATAATGATTTAAAAGGAATCCTTTATGGACTTTTAGGTGCAGTACTATATGCCAGTGTAATTTTGATGAATAAATTCATTAGGAATTTATCAGGGTTTGAGACTACATTAATTCAGCTTATCATGGCATGTATTACATTGTTTCTGAGTATCTTATATAAAAGTAGCCTTAACATATCAGTAATAAGCCATAAAACCTGGACTTTTATAATTGTAATAGGAATTATCCATACAGGTATTGCTTACTTATTATACTTTACCTCTATAAAAGAATTAAGTGGTCAATCTATAGCCATTTTAAGTTATATAGATCCTATTTCAGCAGTGTTTTTTGCTGCAGTTTTTTTATGGCAAACTATGGCTCCTGTTCAGATAGCTGGAGGTATACTTATTTTAGGTTCTACATTCTTAAGTGAAAGATGGAAGACTTTCGATAGTAATTGAATGTTTTACATACAATCTATATAATATGCATTATAACATTTATTTTCAAATTCAAAAAATATAAATCGTTAATTATTAAAAGGAGGCAAAAATATTGAAAGAAGAAATCATTGAAAGCTTAAAGCAAATTGTAGGAGAAGATTGGGCCACAAATAACTTATCACAAATGAAAAGTTATCTATACGATGAAACTGAGTCTTTAATTCGTATTAAACCATCAGAAGATTGTATAGTAGTTAAGCCTGGCTCACCAGAAGAAATATCCCAAATATTAAAATATGCCAATAAAATGTTAATACCTGTAGTTCCTAGAGGAGGCGGCACAGGTGTTTGTGGTGCAGCAGTACCTATAAAACCTAGTATAGTTCTTTCCCTGGAAAGATTAAATAAAGTTATAGAACTAGATGAACAAAATTTAATGATTACCCTTGAAGCAGGAGCTACTTTAGCAGATTTACTTCAAACACTAGATAAACAAGACAAACTATTTTTCCCAATACATCCTGGAGATGAAGGAGCCCAGATTGGGGGTATGGTTATGGAAAATGCCGGTGGAACAAAAGCTGTAAAACACGGAATTATGAGAAACCATGTTAAAGCACTGGAAGTAGTTCTTCCCACAGGAGAAATAGTTGATCTTGGTGGAAAACTCATAAAAAACAACATGGGTTATGATTTGCTTCACATGATGATTGGAAGCGAAGGAACTCTCGGTATTATTACAAAAGTAACACTAAAACTTTATGCAAAAAATAATTACACAGGTACATTATTGATTTCATTCAATACAAGACGAGAAGCTTGTGATGCAGTGCCTAAAATACTTCAAGAAGGAATTACACCTTTGGCTGTTGAGTATATGGATAGATTTATTTCAGAAAAAGCTGCCCAGCATTTAGGAACCACCTGGCCTGCATCTAAAGGTTCTGTAGACTTGATGTTTATGCTGGATGGAGCTACTGAAGATGACCTATATTCTACCAGTGAAAAAATTGTAGAAATATGCGAAGAACACAATGCAGTAGATAGTATCATAGCAGAAACTGCAAAAGAACAAAAAAATCTTTTGGATATAAGAAGCAATGCATATACTCCTTTTAAAGAGCATGTAGCAGATGGTCTTGATATGGCAGTGCCCCCGTCAGCTGTGCCTGATTTCTTTGATGACATAACATTGCTTGCAAAAAAATACGATACCATAATTCCTGCAGTAGGTCATATAGCAGATGGAAATATTCATAATTTTATTATGAGCCATAACGGTGAATTACCTTCTTATTACGAAGAATTTAAGCAAGAAATGTATAAGATTGCATTAAAATACGGTGGCACCATAACTGCAGAGCATGGTACTGGAAAATCACGGAAAAAATATATGCCTCTTCAATTTACCCAAAGAGAAATTGACATTATGAGCGGAATTAAAAAGGCTTTTGATCCTAATAAAATTCTTAATCCTGGTACTATAGTTGATTAATGAAGCTTGTCACTAGAAAAATACATAAAAGTTCAAAAACGAAAGATTTCCGGCATACCCGGAAATCTTCCATTTTTGAACTTTCCTCTTTGAACTTTTAACTTTCAATAACTGTTGAAGAGACAAACTGGCTATTATAAAGGCTGGCATAAAATCCTCCCTTTTTCAGAAGCTCTTCATGATTTCCCTGTTCTACAATATCTCCATTATCCATTACAAGAATTAAATCAGCATCACGAATTGTTGATAATCTATGTGCAATAATAAAACTTGTTCTGTTTTTCATAAGATTATCCATAGCCTTTTTTATTTTCACTTCCGTTCGTGTATCTACAGAACTAGTAGCTTCATCCAGAATAAGTATTTTAGGATCAGCAAGTATTGCTCTTGCAATAGTAAGAAGCTGTTTTTGACCCTGTGATACATTTGAAGCCTCTTCATTAAGTATCATATCATATCCTCCGGGAAGGGTTCTTACAAAGCTATCCACATGTGCCGCCTCTGCTGCAGCTTTCACTTCTTCATCTGCAGCATCAAGTCTTCCATATCTGATATTTTCCATTATACTTCCATTATAAAGCCAAGTATCCTGAAGAACCATACCAAACATGTCTCTTAAATCACTTCTTATATAATCTCTTACATCATGTCCTTCTACTAAAATAGCACCCTTATTGACATCATAAAAACGCATTAAAAGTTTAACCATAGTAGTTTTACCTGCACCAGTTGGTCCTACAATTGCAACTTTCTCTCCTGGCTTTATTTCAGCTGAAAAATTGTTAATTACAACCTTGTCAGGATTATATCCAAATTGAACATTCTTAAACTCAACACTTCCTTTAATATTTTTAGGCTTTACAGGATTTTCAGTTTCAGGACTTGCCTCCTCCTCTTCTAAAAATTCAAATACACGTTCTGCAGAAGCTGCTGTTTGTTGAAGTACATTTGATATATTGGCAATTTGAGTAATTGGCTGAGTAAATGATCTCACATACTGTATAAAAGCCTGAATATCACCTACTTCAATAGTCTTTTTTATTGCAAGCCATCCGCCTAGAACACATACACCTACATAACCTAAGTTGCTGACAAAATTCATAACAGGCATTACCATACTAGTTATAAATTGGGATTTCCATGCGGATTTATAAAGAGTATTATTAAGCTTATCAAATTTTTTAATACTTTCTTCTTCTCCATTAAAGGCCTTCATAACTATGTGTCCGCCATACATTTCCTCCACATGGCCATTCACATGTCCCAGATAATCCTGCTGCTGCTTAAAATACTTTTGAGAATACTTTATTATAAACATCATAATTATCATAGATAAAGGAATTATGCAAAGTGCTACCAGAGTCATAAAAAAACTTATGCTGAGCATCATAATAAATACTCCAATTATAGTTGTAATTGATGTAATAATCTGAGTAAGACTCTGGTTAAGTGTTTGGCTCAAAGTATCAACGTCATTAGTAACACGGGATAATACTTCACCATGATTTATACCATCAAAGTATTTAAGAGGCATTTTATTTATTTTCTCTGAAATTTCCTTTCTCATTTTATAACTTACTTTCATAGAAACTCCAGACATTATCCATCCTTGAACATAGGCAAAAAGTGAACTTACTGCATATAATCCGGCAAGTATGAGTATTATTCTTCCAATATAGTTAAAGTCTATCCCTGTGCCGGTACCTGAAAATTTACCCACAATTCCTTCAAAAAGCTTTGTAGTTGCGTGACCTAACATCTTAGGGCCTACTATGGAAAATGCTGCACTAACTGCTGCAAATATAAACACAATAATAACAGAAACCTTATATTCATTCATATACTTTATAAGCTTTTTCATTGTACCCTTAAAGTTACTTGCTTTTTCACCGCCCTGTATCATACCGCCAGGTCCTCGATGTACAGCAGGTTTTTTTACTGTTTGTTTCTCACTCATGCCAATTCCTCCTTTGAAAGCTGTGACAATGCAATCTCTTTATATATGTCACAATTTTTCATAAGCTCTCTGTGAGTACCAATTCCCACTACATTGCCATTGTCAAGAACTACTATTTGATCAGCATCCATAATTGTTGAAATACGCTGTGCTACAATGAGGAATGTACATGATGCTGTTTCTTTTCTAAGTGCCTTTCTAAGTGCCGCATCTGTTTTAAAATCAAGAGCTGAAAAACTATCATCAAACAAATAAATTTCAGGTTCCTTTACAAGTGCACGTGCAATAGATAGTCTTTGCTTCTGACCTCCAGACACATTTGAACCTCCTTGGGAAATTTCAGTTTTAAATCCTCCCGGCTTAGTATTTATGAACTCTACCGCCTGAGCAATTTCCACAGCTTTTTGCATATCTACTTCTTCTACATTTTTATTTGCATATTTGAGATTAGATTCAATTGTGCCACTAAACAAATAATTTTTTTGAGGTACATATCCAATTTTATCACGAAGCTCATAACCGGATGCTTCCTTTACATTTACACCATCTACAAGTACCTCTCCCTGCGTTACATCATAAAATCGCATAATTAAATTTACAAGAGTAGTCTTACCAGAACCTGTAGAGCCAATGAATGCAGTAGTCTTACCAGGTAATGTCTTAAAACTTACATTTTTCAGTGCATCTTCTTCAGCTCCCGGATACCTGAATGATACATTATTAAATTCAACTATACCCTTCATATTGTCATCAAAATGCTTTGGATTTTTAGGATCCTCAATTGAAATCTTTTTCTTCAGCACTTCATCAATACGCTGGGCTGAAACAGATGCTCTAGGTATGAGAATGAACATTACTGCAAGCATTAAAAATGCCATAATTATCTGCATTGCATACTGCATAAACGCCATCATATCCCCTACCTGTATATTTCCATCTGCAACTTGATGGGAACCCGTCCATACAATAAGCAGTGTAGCTCCATTCATAATAAGCATCATAGCAGGCATCATACAGACCATTACACGATTTACAAAGAGACTTGTACGGGTAACATCTGTATTTGCTCTATTAAAACGCTTTTCCTCAAATCGTTGGTTATTAAAGGCTCTTATAACCATCATACCTGAGAGACTTTCACGGGTTACCAGATTAAGTCTGTCAATAAGTTTTTGTATGATTTTAAACTTTGGAAAAGCAACTGCAAATACTACAAGAATTAACCCTAAAAGTACTATAACTGCAACTGCAATAATCCATGACATGGATCTGCTTTTTTCAACAGCTCTTATTATACCTCCAATTCCCATAATAGGTGCATAGAATACCATTCTTATCATGATTACCATAAGCATTTGTATTTGTGTTATGTCATTAGTACTCCTTGTTATAAGAGAGGCTGTTGAAAAATCATTAAATTCTCCATTTGAAAATCCTTCAACCTTTTCAAATATATTTTTACGAAGGTTTCTTGCAAGTCCTGCCGCAGTCTTAGCAGCTAAAAATCCCACTATGACAGTACATATACCACCCAGTAATGACACAAGCAGCATAACTATTCCTGTATTTATAATATATTTATTCTGAATTCTATCCGTATTCATTCCAAGGGCCTTATACTCAGCTTTAATGGATGAAGCAGCAGATTGAACAATCATATTGTTATCTAAACTTGAAACTTTTTTATTTATATCATCAATTACTTTTACACGCTGCACCTCTGGCATCTTAGAAATTATTTCAAACAAATTCACATTAGCAGGTATCTTCATTCCATTAAAAGAAATTATTCCATTTTTTGCAGTGGATTTAATTTTGTCAATACCGGAAGCCCCAAGTATTGCCTTACCCATTATAGGATTAAGTCTATCTATTTCATTTTGATTTATGTTTTTAAGCACAAATATTGGTTCATTTTTAAGATTAGGATAATCTTTTAAATACTTATCATAATCCCCACTTGACTTATCAATAAGAGTATAATTTCTAGAAACTTCTTCTTTGTCCGTTTCCTTCATAAGTATTTGTATTTTATTCATTTCACCCTGTCTTATTGCCTGGGGAACAGCACTTGTAATACCTCCCTGTTGTATACCTTTATTTACAATATCAGAGGTATAGTTTGGAAGTGCAAGATCACACATGGCCTGCACAAACAAAAGCAGCACTGCAGTAATAATCATCACAATAAATGGTTTTAAATATTTTATTAATTTCATCATTATTACATCTACTCTCCTCATTTAGTCATATAAATTTAAAATCACTCCCATTTATTTACCAACTTCTCTAGTACATTCAATCCCCGAAGTATTATGTCAATTTCCTCAGGGGAAACTTTATCTGCTATTTCTTCAAACTTTTTTTCAATGTTACAAAAATTCTCTTGAAAGCTTTTTTCGAATTTTGGAGTTACACTAATATATACTACTCTCCTGTCTGTTTCACTTCTAGTTCTCTTAATTAGCTCCTGTTTTTCCAGTCTATCTACAATTCCAGATATAGTGCTATTAGATAATCCCATTTTTTTGCCTAAATCACTTATCTTCATCTCACCATGCCTATGTAATATTCCAATGAGCATTCCTTGAGTTCCCGTAAGATTAAAAGGATTAAATCTATTAGCTATATTTTTTTTGAAAGAAAATAATATTACCTTCATTTTTTTTATTATCAAAATACCTTTATTCTCATAGTCCATGGCCTCACCTCCTTCAAAAATATTTCGCATAGAAATATTTCGCATTCAAACTTTTCGACTATGAAATATTCTACTACTTATATTCTTGTAAGTCAATATTTTTAAATTCTATTAAAGAAAAATTTAAAATATAAATTTTGGTAATATTTATGTCCTAATAAATTTTTTTATAAAAACTAGTAAAATACATATAGTTATTGAACATATGGCATATTAAATATAAAATAATAACATATAAATCTAAATATCAATCACAATAATTGGAAGTGGGAAATTTTATGTTAACAAATTTGTTTAGAGGAGTGCTTATAGGATTAATAACAGGAATGCCAGCAGGTCCTATCGGTGCAATATGCCTTAAAAATACTCTTGCTTTTGGAAATACATATGGTCTAATTTCAGGACTAGGTTCAGCACTGGCAGATAGCATTTACGCATCATTAGCTTCCCTAAGCTTTATAATAATAGAAAAGTTTATCCTTTTACATGGATTATACTTTCGTATTATAGGTGGAATTGTATTAATTTTTTTTGGAGCATATGCTTTTATAAGAGAAAAGCCAGCTAAAGATGTACATGAAACGTTGAAAACAAAATCCTTTTCAAATAACAGTTCATTATTTAAAGCTTTTACCTCAACTTTTTTAATGGCATTTGCAAATCCAGCCACTGTTTTTTCATTTATGGCTGTATTTACAGGATTGCATTTAGTACACATAGGAAAGGATATGACCAGCAGAATACTTTTGATATTAGGAGTATTTATAGGCAGCATGCTGTGGTGGCTTGCATTAATTTTCACTGCCCATAAATTCAGCAATAAACTTAATACCAAAAATACAAAATCTATAAATAAAGCTTTAAATTCAATAATTATATTTTCAGGAATCATAATATTTTTAGGTGCTTTTAATCCATTTAGTATAAGAAGACCGCCTATTTTACATTCAAAATTATTTGAACTATTTTTAAATGTAAAATCTAAAATACCTTTCCATATCCATAGATAATAAGTAAAAGATATAAAAAATAGATTTCTCTAATAATTGTGATATTAGAGAAACCTATTTGCTAAATACCATGAAATATTAAATAATCAAATTATTTTTTTGAGCGTTTTTCATGATCTTCAAAGATTATATAAGGCACTGTAACTATTGCTATATTTCTCCTTCTAAGCAGCATAGTTTTAATAAATAATGCAGTTTGATTATGAAGTATATTTCCCCACCACTTGGTAACTACAAATTGAGGCAAAACAACTGTCACAGTATCCTTAGACCCTGCAGTATATTCCTCAGATTCTATAAACTTAACCAAAGGTCCAACTATACTCCTATAAGGAGATTTTTTCACTATTATAGGTATACCTATATTATACTCATGCCATTTTTTTAAAAGTTTATCTGTAGCCTCATCATCTACTGAAACATGAAAAACTATTATATTGTTTGATATTGTTCTAGCATAATTTAGTGCCTTTAGAAAAGATTTATTTAAAGTATCTATAGGAACTATTACATACCTTTTCTGTTCTGAAAAATTTATTTCTTTAGGCCTTTCATTTACTGTAAGCTTAAGCTGCTTTGATGCTTCGCAGTAATGACTTTTTATTCTCTTCATAACATACACAATTAAAGGTATTAATATACAAACAATCCATGCACCATGTAAGAATTTGGTTATTCCTATAACTATAGCTGTAGCACAAGTAACTATTGCACCTACTCCATTTATAAGTGCCTTGTGTCTCCACCCTGAATTTTTTAGTTTTATCCATCTTTTAAACATTCCTGCCTGGGACAAAGTAAAGGATATAAACACTCCCACTGCATATAATGGCAGTAAACTATGAGTTTCTCCTCTAAATAAAATAACAAGTACAGATGATATTACTCCTAGCATTATAATTCCATTGGAATAACCAAGTCTTTTTCCCCTCTTAGTAAATTGCCTTGGTGCAAATCCATCTTTAGCTATAAAGGCTAGTAATAACGGCAAACCTGTAAAAGCAGTGTTACTTGCCATTATAAGTATAATAGTAGTAACTATTTGAATTTCATAAAACATAATATTTTTTCCAAACACTTGGGATGTAATTTGTGCAATTACAGTCACATCCGGGTTAGGAAGTGCATGATAAAGGGTAGCGAGGTAAGAAAGCCCGCCAAATATAGCTAAAATAGCTAGAGAAAGCAATCCTAAAACTATTTTAGCATTTTTTTGTGAAGGTTCTTTAAAATTTGGAATACCATTGCTTACTGCTTCTATACCTGTTAATGCAGTACACCCTGATGCGAAAGCTCTAAGAAATAAGAATATAGTTATATCAGAAACAGCAGGTGGTATTTTATTGGCAGCTTCAGGTACATAACCTCCTATCTTTACTTTAAATATTCCAAATATAATCATAAATAATACAGAAACTATAAACAAATAAGTAGGTATGCCAAATAATTTAGAGGATTCTCTTATTCCCCTAAGATTTCCTATAGTTATAATAAGTATGAATAATAAAGTTATAGTAACCCTGTGATCCAATAAATAGGGTACTGCAGAAATCACAGCTGCAGTACCTGCCGATGCACTTACCGCTACAGTTAATATATAGTCAATAGTTAGGGATGCTCCTGCTACAAGCCCTGGAATGGTTCCCAAGTTATCCTTTGCAACAATATAAGCTCCTCCGCCTTGAGGATAAGCATCTATAGTTTGTCTATATGAGATCGTAAGTATAAATAGTAAAAATACAATACACATAGATGCATAAAGCATATATTTATATGACATTATACCTAAAACTGGTATAAGTACCAATAATATTTCCTCTCCTGCATAAGCTACAGATGATATTGCATCACTGGATAGGATAGGCAATCCCCAAAATACATTAAACTTTTCAGATTTCAGCTCTGCAGTTTTTAAACTTTTACCTATTAATAATCTTCCTAATTTAGATAACATTTTTGCACCTCTAAAAGTAAATTTTCTCTTAACTTTAGTATGAGACGATTATATATTATTATTCAATTTTATAATAGCTTTATTTTCCATATTTAAAGCCTGTTTTCAATCAAATTACCCTATTTACCATGGTGAAATAAACAATTTAATTGTTTTTTAGCTTTATTCTCTAATTTAGTATAATTTAAGAATATTTATAATTCAAGAAGTATTTAAATAATCATAATTAAAACTATATTAAAACAACTCTATTTCTCCCTCTGACTTTTGCCTCATAAAGGGCTGCATCTGCCCTTTCAATACATTCTGTAAAACTAATATTGTAGTTAAAATTAACTAGTCCAAAACTCATTGTCATACGAAATATATTCCCATCATATTGAAAGACTTGTTTTTCAATTACAGTTCTAATATTTTCCACTGTGTAAAAGGAATGCTTTAAATCTGTCTCTGGAAGAAAAATCACAAACTCTTCCCCTCCATATCTTGAAATTACATCTTCTTTTCTTAAATTTTTTTTAAATATACTCGCTATTTTTTTTAGAACCAGATCTCCGCATCCATGTCCGTATGTATCATTGATACTTTTGAAAAAATCAACATCTCCAATTGCTAATGAAAATGATATGGGCCTTGTCCTGTTTTTCTTTACTTCATATTCAAACTTTTGTCTCAAATCTCTTCTGTTAGATAATCTTGTAAGAGGATCGGTCCTAGACATATTATCTAAATACATATTTAACCTAGTTAACTTAAAATTTGCTTCATTGAGTTTACGTTTTTCTCTTTCTAACAACTTATTTTTATTTTCAATTTCTCTTGTTCTATATTTTACTATTTTTTCTAATTTTAAATTTATACTCTTTAATTCTTTCAAATAAAATTTATTTTCATAGTTTTCCCTTATAAAAAGTTCTAAAATGCTTTTAATGCAGCTTACCGTATTACCATCAGCATGCTTTGAAATATATAAATAATAACTTGAATAATGGAGTTTAATTTTTATATATTTACAATTATTAATATTTTTTTGCGAAATAAATAAATCATCTAAATTACATAATTTGTTTAAGCTATTAATTAATTCATCTATTTTACTCATAGATTCACCACCAACCAGTAAAACTATCCTTATAATAAAAAATTATATCCCATAAATAATGTTTTTTCTACTTTATAATACTTTTTTTTATATTTATTTCACTTTTCCCATATAAAAATAAAATGCATTAGAAAATAATGGTATTATTATTTTCTAATGCATTAAATGTATTAAAGTATATTGATATTTTTTCTATAAGATATCAATTGCTTTAATAGCATCAATCAATTGCATTGGTTTACTTATAATAAGCTTATTATTATTTTCAAATTTATTTTTATCATATCCCCAACCATATTCAACTAAAATTATATTATTTATTCCCGCTAGTATTCCTGAATCATAATCACATAGTCTGTCACCAATTACTATTGCTTCATTACTATTGACATTATATTTATCAAGCATAGATTTAAATTCTTTAGATTTATCCAATTCACACTGCCCATATTTATGTCCTATTATGCCAGAAAAATATTTATCTATATTATGACTTGTAAGCTTTTGTACTACCTCATCATTATAATTTGAAGATACTAATACTAACTTATAATTATTATATGCCCATTTTAAAACATCTTTAATTCCTTGAAAAAGATCTGGCTTTTTAGTAATAATTTCTCTTTTAAATATTTCTACAGCTTTTTTTTGTTTATTTACATCCATACCAAGATTTTTATAACATTCATGAAAATCATATCCATATACATTTCTAAATTCTTCAATTGTAGACGGTATTTTTACATTTAGTTCACTGCCTATAATTTTATATATGTCGTAAACATTAGAAAAAGAATCCACTATTACTCCATCATAATCAAAAATTATTAATTTTATCATTTTAATCCCCCTTATAATGTCTAAATATTTATTAATATTATAAATTATTTATAACAATAATTAAACTATACAAAACTGAAGCTATCTTTAAGTTGGTAAAACTGTAAACGTTTTATAAATACTTGTCCGAATATTTGAAATATTCTTAAATATACATATATATAAATTAAATTTCACAAATTAAGTTCCACAAATTAAATAAATAAATATAGCTTACCCTCTAAACTCCTTAATATAATTAATATTAACACTTCATGAATATTTATAAGAAAAATTCATAAATTCTGACTTTTAGAAGAAATAAATATTTTTTTTTTATTTTTTAGTATAATTTTAATTGACATACACATATTATAGATATATAATAAAAAAAAGCAAAAGGAAGGTGAAAATATTGAGTAAAATAAATGATAAAAAATCAGTATTAATGACTTCTGACGTTATTGAAGAGTGCTTGTGTGAATCTTTTGATATTGTAGAAAAAAATACTTTATCACATAAGAAAAATAAAAATCATTTAAAATGAAACCTTTGTTATACGCTATTCTATTTTTGAAAAAAAATAGAATAGATGTATGAAAAGGTCTTTTTTTATTTCCAGCATTTCCTATCTAATTATACCCTCCCCTTTAAATACGAGAAATCTCCAATGTAAACCCTAGCTAAAAAACTATCTATGATTATAATCCATCTTCATAAGATCTTCATACATTTTTGATATTATACCACAGTACAACACTTTACAAAAAATTAAATGACAGAATACAAATATAAAATAGGAGGTAAAAACTGTGAGTATGACTCATTATATGTTATTATTAGCTGCTAATCAACCCTGGAATTTAATTATTTTTATGGCTATACCTGTAATATGCGCTGAAACACTTACTATAACAGAATTTTTTATAATTTTCTACAGAATTAAAAATGGGGGTTTAAGAACCTTAAACAAAATTGTTGGTATATTTGATGGATTTTACTTTACCGGAATATTCATTTATCTCTTTTTCAATGCAGTAATCCCACTTACCAAAACTAGCGGATGGTATACATGGATAGATGTAGTTGCAGTAGGTTTTTATTTAAGTGGTGTAGTATTTTTACTCCCCATAGCATTAATGGAACTAAATATACTATTTAAAGATAAAACAGCAGAAGAAAAAATGCGAATTCACTTCATCCTTGTAGGAGGTTTTTTAATAGTGGCACACATTGCAATGATTTTCGGTATGGTAGATCCTAAAATTATAAATAACATGCCGGCAATGCACAAGATGTAGGGGCTAAATGAATGGAAACTGAAATTCTATATAAAAACGGGCTATAAAAGCCTGTTTTTGTTTTTTTATAATCTGAATATAATACTACTTATGAATAAAATTTCATATTAACGACAAACTATGTCTATTAAGCAATCTATCAAATGAAAATTATATTATTAATATCAATGGAGCCAAATATATGAATTTAAATATTTTTAAACTTTTTCCTGAAATGATAAAAAACCAAAGCAAATATCCCCTGCCCCGTACCAAAATAACCTTTAAAGCATTAGTAGATGCTACAATACCAAAGACCCCCAAATTAGCAGAAAATCAGGGGCCTATTCAATTATTCGGGGCACTGGACTGTAATACCCATGGATATGAAATATGGCTGTTAAATAATTTTATTTCTTTACATACACCCATATCAAATTTTAACATTTATCTGGCTAATGCCACTGCAAAAATGCTGGATGTAGCTGCTAGACAATTGATTACTTCTAAAGAGAATAAGAATTCTATAGATGAAAAATTATTTGCTCACAAATGTATATTTGCATCGCTAGCACCAGATGATCGTTTTCGTGCAATAACTCTTCTGGAAGAATTAAAAGTGAACCCTGCACATTTACCTATACCTTTTTACAATAATCCAGGTGTTATAATTGCTATAATAGGTGCAATAATTATGTTTGTTACAATAGGCTACTACACTGAATGGTCAGCATATGGTTCAACCAGTATGGAAACACCTAACAAACGAAAAATAGAATATTTCCCAATAGGTTGGGAACAAGTTGGATACCCCGGACCTTCCAAGGGATATCATACTTTCCGCGGCTATTTGTTGGAGAAATTTACCGAATAAAAAACAGGAGGGCTGTTTTATGACAAAGAATGCTGATGTTATAATTATTGGTGCAGGCGGTGGAGGTGCCGTGGTTGCAAAAGAATTGGGAGAAAAGGGTATAAAAGTTTTATTGCTAGAAGCAGGAACATGGTATGGAAATAAAAAATGGCCTAGTCCACTTAAAGAGCATGGAGATATAAGCTCCACTAGCACTGAGGATCTGAGTGCTGAAATTTTACATAGATGTTTTACAGATTATGAAGGAGATACAAACGATAATATAATTGGAAGATTTCGTTGGGGACCTGCAGATAGAAGCAGGCCTGCTTGGTTTAGAAAAATTCCACAAGGAGGTTTCGCCTGGCAAAGCTCCAGCATAGGAGGATCTACACTGCTCTATTTCGGAAACTCTCCTAGGGCTTTTCCTATTTCTATGAATAATGTCTGGCCAATTTCCTATGAGGAACTAATTCCATACTATGAAAAAGTTGAATCAACACTTCCTGTTTCTCAGGCTCCAATGACAGATAAGGAAGAATTATTTTTTTATGGTGCCAAGAAAACAGGATGGCCACTTTTAAAAACACTTAACGTAACAAATCCAGGATACCGCCCCCAACCCAATGCAATTTTACCTCCCAATCCAAATGTAAAAAATTCAGATTTTAAGTTTGAATATAGTACAGAGGGCTGTACCCTTTGCGGCCATTGTATTAACGGTTGTCGTATTGGACCTTCTGTAGAAAAAGTAGCAAAACGTTCTACACTAGTTAGTTATATTCCCCTAGCTTTAGAAACTGGTAATGTAGAAGTCAGGCCCAATACATTTGCCACCAAAATTATAATAGAAAAAGATACAAGTGGAGATTTAAAATCCGTAGGTGTTAAATATAAAGATACATGGACAGGAGAAAAGGGTGAACTTAATGCGAAAGTTATAGTCATGGCAGCTGGAGCTATTGAATCTCCTAGGTTGTGGCTTAATTCAAAGCTTCCAAACAATCCTTGGGTAGGAAAAGGATTAACAAACCACTGGTTTGATTGCATATCTGGTATATTTGACGAAAAGGTTTTAATGGACATATTAGGTACTCCTGATGTAAAACCCTATGCAGGACAAAATTCAGCAGCTAGATTTGACTATCCGGGACTCGGTGCACTTCAGGGACTAGGGGTAAGTCCTGGGATATATTCCACATTATCATATTCATTAAGTAACTATGGTTACAACTTTTTACATAAACCTAATGCCGAAGAGTCCTGGGATATTAGAGGCAGGATAGTAGGACAGGAGCTTAAAGAAATTATGATGGAATACCCAAGGACACTAAGTATTCTACTATTTACTGATGACGAGGCAAGTATACTAAATACAGTTACGCTGGATAATCTTATAAAAGATGAAAATGGTTTTATTCCTGTAATCAAATATATTCCATGCAAAAACGACATACAAAAAAGAAATAAGCTTGCTGCTATTGCGGCAGATATACTTAAAAAAGCAGGCGCTAATAAAATTATACGTACAGACTGCACACACAACCTGTTGGTCCATATGCACAGCACTATGCGTATGGGGTATGTTACTGATACAAATTGCGAAGCCAAACAAGTTAAAAGATTATTCATTGCAGATAACAGTGTACTTTATAATGGTTTGGGTGGGGCTAATCCCACCCTTACAACACAAGCTCTGGCAGCACGTACAGCTGAAAAAATAGCGGATAAATATTTTAGTTAGCTTTGATGATAGGGGTGTTATCAATGGCAGTATTTGAGATAAGTCTTATATTTATTATCCCAATATTAAATCTCCCATTAGCACCCCTACAATTTCACCTTTCTTATCTATAACCGGAACTGAAAGTGCTATACAGTAATTATTAGTATCTACAGATATATACGGTTGGGATTGATATTCTCTGCCTGTTATTGATTGTTTAAAATAAGGTCTGTGCAAAAAACTAGTATATACATCTTCTTCTTTATAATCCAGGGTTATAGCCTTTCTAAGTCCATCCTTTTGTACTAATCCAAATAGTTCAAAATAAGGACATTTATCTATATTTTTTGTTAATATTTCAGTACAAATATTATAATCCATGGTACTCAAGCCCTCAATTTGTGCTATTCGCCTGAGTTCTTTTAATCCCATTTCTATATTGTTGTATACTTCTTCATCTACTTTGTAGTCTTTAGCAAAAGAGGAAATACCTTCTTTTAACTTTTTATTCATATCTGATAAATTCGAAATAGATTCAAATGCACTTTTCATGGCAGATACTTGATCCTGTGAAGCTGCAGCAACCTGCTGGGTAGCTGCAGAAGTATTTTCCGATATTTCAGATACTTGTCCCATTAAATCTTTTATATCAATTATCTTCTTATTTTGTATATTAATAACTTTATTTATACTTTCTATGGAATCTATAGACTTTTTACTTTCCCTATATATATTATCTAAATTTTCCTTTGTGGCATTAGAAAATGTTATGGTTTCATTAAATATTTCCACTTCATTATCCATACTAGAAGATATATTTGTTATTTCTGATTTAATTTCGTCTATTATACACTGTATTTCTCTGGCCTGATTAGAAGATATAGCAGCTAGTTTTCTTATTTCATTTGCCACTACTGCAAAACCTGAACCGCTTTCCTTTGCCTTTGCAGCTTCTATAGAAGCATTTAGAGAAAGCAGGTTAGTGTTTTTGCTTATATTATTTACTGCATCTGCTATATTCTGAATTTTAAAAGCTTTTTCATATAAATTTTTTACTTTTGATACTAAATTTGCATTTAAGTCTGAAGACTGATTCATCTTTTTAATTAATTCTTCACATATTTTATTACTATGTTTCACTACTTCCATCATAGAATAAGCATTACTTTCAATTAATCCCCCATTTTCTGATATAGATTTATGACCTTCTATAAACTCTTTAATAAGCGTTTCTGTTGTAATTACATCATTCATCTGCTCTATCATATCCTGGGATATATTGTTTATAGCGGAACTGGTCTCTTCTCCCGAACTTTCCACCAGCATTGCATTTGAACTTAAATCTTCACAGTGGTTTACAACTTTATCAGTCATTATGTTTGTTTCATTTATAAATCCTCTCATACTTAGAATTAATACATTTATATTGGAGCATAAATCACTAAATATGCTTCTTTCATGTACTTTTATTTTTTTCGTTAAATCTCCCTGAGATATTTCTTTTATAGATTTGTCAATATCTGACAATGATTTAAGATTCAATTTTAACATTGTCAGAATAGTTGTAACTAAAATTATAATTGCCAGAACCCATATAATGTTATTTAATATAATGCCTCTTCCTCCTACAATAGTGGAAACAATAAAAACTACTGCTGTTAAAAATACTGAAATCGTACCAAATATGGCCCCTATTTTTTTATTTTCCATGTTCAAACCCTCCCCAAAGTAAAATTAAAATACAAAGCCTCTTCTCATAACAATAAGAAGAGGCCAAAAAACTACAGCATCCTCTCATCTCCAAGGAAATATCCTTCAGGATTTAGCACATTTCTAGACTTCTAGCTGTTGCCGGGCTTCACAGGGCCAGTCCCTCCACCACTCTTGATAAGAGAGTATATATTGTATTCATTTTTATTACAATAAATTATATACATTAAAGCTACAATTTGTCAATAATTTTATAAACATTATAGAGATTGTTTATATTAAATATATAAATGCTTCTTCAACGAAACCATTGCTTAATCTATTTCTAGGCCTTTTTAATTCTATCTAAATGCTTAAAGAATGGCTTATCTTTTTCCTGCTTTTCAAACTTATCTCTTGGAGATTGATTTTCTATGGATTCGGGTTCAATAATAACAACCGCTGCCATATCAAATCCTAATTTTTCAAGGATATCTGAATATATCTCTTCGAAATATCTCCCTGTAATGAGTATTTTCACTGGTCTGCCAATTATTGTATAGCTTTCTTTATTTTTTCCGCATATTGCAATTGAAACTTTTTTATCATACCATATACTTCCTGTTATATTTCTATAACTTTGTGACGACTCAAAAAGTTCAACATATTCAATATTCCCTTCTTCATTAATATGGATGGTCTGCTTTACACTGGTATGAGGTATGCCGTTTATTCCAACAGTTGCAAGTATCTTTGTGGTCTCTGAATTATTAATAATATTCTTTATATCATTTATGTTTGCCATTTCATTCTTCACCCCTTTATAACACTCTCTGTAAATCAGAATTAGGATGATTCCCGCATCTGCGATAATCGTCAAAATCTATTGTTAATCCATATTTTGTTCTAATATCATTAAGGCCTTTAGCTAACCTTACATAATATTCCAGTGATGCATTCTTCTGATCTCCAAAAAATGAAAGCGGTCTTGGAACCCAAACAATATATACGACTGATACACCACTGCTCATTAGATCTTCCGCTTCTTCAAGTGTATTTTTAAGTGCTTCGTCTTCAGTTTTAAACCCATTTGGCTTTGCTAGTTCAACGCCTCCAACAATTCCTGAATTTACATTTCCTTTCCCAAAAATATTGACTGCCCTTTTAAGACGATTTTTCCATTCATTATATCCAACCCACTCTTCTTTACCAGGACAAATCCATTTAAATAAATCATTATTTAGAACCTCTATATCAGAAGTATAACTTGTTAACCCTGTTTCATTATATAAACGCCCTAGTTGCTCTTCATTTAATGCAGTTGTTATTATTTGGCTTGGGAATCTCCTTGTTTTAAAGTTCTGACCTATTGCTTTTAAAATCTCAATGTAATAATCAGCCTCAGCATCAAATGGTACCACACCATTGGTATCTGAGTCCATAGTCATGCATATAGTTGTAAATCTCCCTTTCTGCTTTAATGCCTCCTTTACTGTTTCATATGCATCCTGAGGTGTTAACTTTTTCTTTATAACTCCATCTTTACTCAAATGAGGAACCAAATCACAGTATTTGCATCAATGATTATTCTTCCAAAAATAGCAATATGATGATGGCGTTATATTTAATCTCTGAGGTCTTGCAAATACTACTGAATCCATTGGTGTACCACTACTAGTAACTTTTCCATAGTAATCTGGTTTCTCCCAGAAATCAACTTCTTCTATTATTTTTTCATTATCAACTAGTACGAATTTACCATCTATATAGTCTACACTATAAGGATTTTGGTCCAAAGGTGTTGGATCTGTTATTATAGTTGTTCCATCCCTTAAAATTAATGATTCTGGAACTGATTTTGTTTTTTGGTCCCTAGCCCCAAGTGAAGCAAAGAATACATTTGATCCTATTAATTGATAAACATCAGGATCAATTTTCTCTAAAGCTTTTTCTGTATAGTGTACACCTCTTCGCTGAACATCAGTTTTTAAAATAATTAGTTTTGGAATTTCAGTATACTTTTCTACGACCTCCTCAAAGCTAAGTTGTTTTTCATAATTGTTTGTAACTATCATAAACTTTCTCCCTCTATAATAAATTTAGGTTGATAAAGGTAACCCATAACCCTGTATTAACTGTATAATAGCTATCATTAGATTGAGTGACGTCGAGTTCTCCTTGAGACATACCTCGGTATTAAAAGACTGATACCTCTGTCTCATAAACAGTCTTCATTTATAAAAAAAACTAGGACATACTTCTAAAATTACATTTAGAAGAAATATCCTAGTCTCCAGTTTTCTGGTCAACTATTCTTTATTAGATCTTTAGATTCAATAAGGCAAAACAAAAAGCCTGTTTACTGAAATAGGTTCTACCTATCATATACACTAAGACTATAATTTATCAATAACTAATTGTATTTATAATATCTTTAACTTTTACATCTGAATTAAATTCTGCATCATCTATATAAAGCATTATCACAGGATAATCAGATCTTTCATACTTAAATATATTATCACTATCTTCACTGAAAACAGTAGGATTCCTTTTTTTACACACTTCACTATCTGCATCTATAAATATTTCCGCATAATTTTCTGCTCCAATTATATTTTTAGCATACTCTCTATCTTCTTTAAACCTGCTTACAGATGTAACTATAGTTATAGTTCCACTATCTGCAAACAAATTAGCCACCTCAGCAATTCTTCTGGTCTGTTCATGGGCGTCCTTAGAATTGAATGTAAGATCAGAGCTAAGTCCAAACCTTAAATGAGATGAGTCAAGATAATACACCTTTTTTCCTAAATCCATGAGTTTTTTCTCAAGTTTAACTGCTATTTCATTTTTTCCGCATCCCGGAAGTCCTGTAAGCCATATAACTTTTCCTCTTTGGCCCAATCTTAATTCTCTATCCTTTCTTGATACAAGCCTCTTTCTTATGGATATGTTTTTACTTTTCACATCTTTTATTTCCCTTTTTAATGAATCTTCTATATTGGAAATAATTCCGCCTCCACTTATATCATAGTCTTCTACTATTACAAATCTTCCCGTAGATTGAAACTCATTAAATTTATCAAAACAAATAGGCTCCTGGGTTTTTATAGTAACTTCAGCTACATCATTTTTCTTTAAAAAAGCTAGATTTTCACTGCTGGTCAATGTGGCTGCATCAATTATCTTATTTACAGATATTATTTTAAACTCTACTTCCTGAGTTTCAATCTTCAGTTTATAGATTTTATCCTTTACCAATTTATTATCTCCAAGCCAGAATACATTAGCATTAAATACATTTCCTACAGTAATTGGAGAATCTTTATGGCATATAACTTCTCCTCTTTTATTGTAAAATTCATCCTCTAAGGTAATTCCCACAGACATTCCCGCAGTTACTACATCTGTCTTATCCTTTTGCTGCCATACTTCAATACTCCTTACTTTTGTGGATTTCCCTGAAGGATAAATTATAATTTCATCACCCTTTTTTAAAGTACCTGATTGAATTCTACCTGCTATAATTCTTCTGCTGTCAAATTTATATACATCCTGGATAGGAAATCTAAGCTCTTTTTCTTCAATTCCCTTATCTTTTTCTATACTATCCATACTTTCTAAAACATTTTGCCCATTGTACCAAGGCATCTTATCTGATTTACTGGCTATATTTTCGCCATTTGAAGCAGAAATAGGTATATATTTTTCTGGATATATATTTATGTTATTTAAAAACTCATTAAATTCTACTTGGACTTCATTAAATCTCTTTTCCGAATAATCTACTAAATCCATTTTATTTATAACTACAAATATCTTTTTGATACCGATAAGCGAAAGAATATATCCATGTCTCTTCGACTGCTCTTGAACACCTTCTTTAGCGTCTATAACTAAAATAGCCGCCTCTGCACTGGCAGCTCCTGATATCATATTTTTTAAGAATTCTTTATGTCCTGGTGCATCTATAATTACATAATCTCTTTTTTTTGTAAAAAATTGAAGCATAGTTATATCTATGGTTATACCCTGTTTTTGCTCCTCTTCAAAAGCATCCAACAAATAGGCATACTCAAACTTTTTTCCATTATCTTCAGATATTCTCTTTACTTTTTCAATTTCACCTTCAGGCAGTGAATTAGTATCATAAAGCAGTCTGCCTATTAAAGTGGACTTTCCATGATCTACATGTCCAACAACTACTATATTTAAATTTTCTCTATCCTTTGCCATTTAAATGCCTCCTATTTTATTCAATTCATAATTATGCACTGTGAATTGTCAATTGTGCATTGCCTACATGTATCCTTCTTTTCTTAATTTTTCAAGTGCATGGGCATCTGCTTTATCCTGAGCTCTTCCGGATCTTTCTGTATCATTGGTATTTTTAAGCTCTTCTATTATTTCATCTAAACTGGAAGCATTGGAATCAATAGGATTTGTGCAAGGTGCACATCCAAGGCTTCTATATCTTTTACCATTCTTCGCAAAATAAAGATCCACTACTGGAATATTCTCTCTCCTTACATATTCCCATATATCTAATTCAGTCCAATTTATAATAGGATGTACTCTTATATGGTTACCCTTTTTAAAATCAGTCTTAAATTGATCCCAGAGTTCAGGTGGTTGATCTGTATAATCCCATTTAGATTCTGCATTTCTCTCACTAAATACCCTCTCCTTTGAGCGGGAACCCTCCTCATCTCTTCTAATGCCTACAATAAGACCTTCAAATTTGTGCTTATCTATTACCTGTTGAAGTCCATCTGTCTTTAGTGCCCTGCAGCAAACAAGTCTTCCCTTTTCCGGTCCCATACCTTCTTCTAGTGCTTTAGTGTTTGTGTGTACTATTAAATTTAAATTATACTGTTTTGCTACTTTATCTCTAAATTCTATCATTTCTGGAATCTTTAATGTGGTATCCACATGTATAAGCGGAAATGGACAATTTCCGAAAAATGCTTTTTGTGCCAACCACAACATTACTGTGGAGTCCTTGCCTATGGACCATAACATTCCAAGCTTTCCAAGCTTTTTATAGGCTTCTCTAAAAATATAAATACTTTGTGCTTCTAATCTATCTAAATGATTCATTTATAATATTCCTCCCTGTAAATTCTGAAATTCTATGATTATAATTAAATCGTATTATCCAATCCACATTTATGCCTTATATTCTTTTCCAGCTTGCCAAATATAATTTTGTCAAATGCCAATCCTAATATAAGTATTACAATCATAACTGCCATTACCTGGCTTATATCCGCCAAATCTCTTCCTACCATAAGAACTTGTCCTAATCCCTTAGTAGCAGAAAGCATTTCACCCGACATAAGTGCTCTCCATGCAAAAGACCATCCCTGTTTCATTCCAGTAATAACTGCAGGCAGTGCTGCTGGTATTATTACATTTAAGTATAATTTTATGCCTCTAGCCCCCATGGTTCTTGCAGCTTTCATATAAAGTGGATTTATATTTTTAATGCCAGATTCTGTAGCTATGGCTATGGCAAAGGTAGAACCAATTGTAATTACAAATATTATTGCATTTTCATTTAGCCCATACCATAGAATGGCAAAGGGCAGCCAGCATATACTTGGCAGCGTCTGTAATCCAAGTATTAAAGAACTAAAATTTTCATCAATATATTTGTACTTTACAATTAGGAGTCCTATAACAACACCTATGACTAAAGATATAAAATATCCTATTGCAAGCCTTCTTAAGCTGGTAGCTATAGCTACTGCCAGAGTATTATCGCTTACAAGCCTAATCAAAGTCTTGCCTACATCTATAGGTGAAGGAAACGTATAAGGTTTCCACACCCCTAGTACATCTACACCTAATTTATATACCAGTTCCCATATTATTATCAGTATCACGTAGAATACTATTTTCTTCAATACTCCAATCATTATCGTACTCAGCTTTTGCAACTTTTTCTACCTCCTCTTTAAGATCCTTCATGACCTGGGCAACTACATAGGCTAAATCAATATTTTCAACAGTTCTAGGTCTGGCTAGTTTTATATTAAATTCTCTCTTTATCCTTCCCGGATTTGCAGACATTACTATAACCCTATCTGCTAACATCACTGCTTCTTCTACATTATGAGTTACAAAAACTATAGTCTTTTTAGTTTGCATCCATATCCTTTGAAGTTGTACTTGGAGTATACTTCTAGTTTGACTATCCAGTGCAGAAAAAGGTTCATCCATTAAAAGTACTTTAGAGTCCAGGGTAAGGGCTCTGGCAAGGGCCACCCTCTGCCTCATACCCCCGGAAAGTTCATGAATATAAGAATTTTGAAATTTAGTCAAGTGAACCATTCTAAGATACTTTATGGCTGTTTCTCTTCTCTGTACTTTAGGCACTCCTGCCATCTTCATTCCGAATTCTACATTATCTATAACTTTGAGCCAGGGAAAAAGTGCTGAATCCTGAAACATCATAGCCCTGTCTACCCCTACATTATTTATTATCTCACAATCCAATAGAACTTCACCAGTAGTGGGTTTTTCAAGGCCTGCAATTATATTTAAAAGAGTGGATTTACCGCATCCAGAAGGTCCTAAAAGGCATATAAATTCCCCGTCCTTGAAATGAACATTTATGTTATCTAAAGTTAAGTTTTCTTCTTCCTTTGTAACGAATTTTTTACTTACATCTTTTATAGTTAACGACAATTCTAACCCTCCTCTTTTAGGTATCTGAAAATAAATAGCAAATCAAAGATGGTAAGACTATTTTTCATAAGATAAGGAAGCAGGTTCCTTTGATAGTGGTGCTATCATAGGGTTCTGCTGACGCAGTATTATGGAAAATAGTCTACCATACTGACTAGTTATTTATTTGAAGATGCCTTGGCCTTATAATTTTATTGGATCTCTTTTTCTCCTTTTTCTTTTAGCACTTTATTTAACAGTTCGAAATTTATAATATTACTTGTATCAGGTTTTTCTTTCAAGAATCCTGTACTTACAGATAAATCTACCATTTCATTTATAGCATCTTTTTCTGGATTATTTGTTGTAGTTATTCTTTTAAAAGCAGAACTTAACACACCATTTGAAAGTTTACTTTTAGTCAGACTATAGATCTCTTCATTTACTATACTACTTGCCTCACTATTATTTTTTTGTATATAGCTAGTTAATTCTACGTGAGTTTTTAGAAACTTTTCTACAAGATCAGCATGCTTTTGTAAAAATTCTTTTCTAACAATAACTACAGCTGTAGGATATTTTCCATCTCTCCACACCTGATTATAATCAAGCACTATATTAGCTCCTGTTTCTACTACCAATCTTGAACCCCATGGTTCAGGTACAAGAGCTGCATCTATCTGCTTATTCACTAAAAGAGTTTTTATATCAGGATTGTCTGCCTGTACTATCTCTACATTTCCACCTTTAGTCTTATCTTTCAACCCGTTTTCATTCAACAAATTTCTAAGTGATAAATCCTGGGTATTCCCGAATTGAGGTACTGCTACCTTTTTATTAGCTAGTTCCTTAACACTTTTTATTGGTTCATCTTTTCTTGAAACCAATATAGCCCCCGCATCTGTAGCTCCTGCAATAATTTGAACATCACCTTTGGATTTACTATACCCATTAATAGCAGGTCCTGGTCCTATATACCCGATATCTAAAGCTCCTGCTAAAAATGCCTCTATTTCAGAAGATCCTGCATTAAATTGCTTCCACTCAACTTTTGCATTATTTCCTAAAGCTTTTTCAAAACTCTTATTGTGTTTTCCAACTAATGCCTGAGAATGAGTTATATTCGGGAAAAATCCTATTGCCACCCTTGTACTTTCACTAGATTGCTGATTATTGCTGCCGCAGCCTGCTAAAACACCTACAATTGATATTACAGCTAAAATTGATATTATTCTTTTAATTTTCATTAAAAACCCTCCTTAAAAATACATTTAATACTTATTTGCCTCTTTTCTTTTAGTACTTAATATACTCTCATTATGTTCCTCATCCACTATATGCCATTTTAATTCATCAGCATTTTGTTCTACGTATAGGCAGGAGCCATTTCCTCCTATGTCCGATGCCAAATAATATTTAATCGCCCTGCTTACACATTCTTTAATACAGGCTGCACATCCCCAGCAATTTTTTTCATATTTTATATATGCCCTACCCTGCTGATCTTTATATATTAAACTTCCTGGACAAACCTCCATACACTTAAGACAGCCTATACATTTTTCTCTATGAATCTTTATGCTCATATACTTCGTCCTTCCTGACTATATCTCTAAATATAATTTCTATCTTCCCTTTTCTATAAACTGAATTTACATATTTAATCCAATTTTTATTATCTTCATAAGGAAAATCTGCATTTTCTTCATAACATCTCCATCTAGTTTCATGCCTGGCCTTTAAGTGAGCTATAAGGACTTTACATATATATAATCTATCAATTAATTCATATATAAACATTAATTCATGACAATCACAAGCCTTTAAAGTACTACTTATTTTAAGTAATTCACCTATTCTCTTCTCAGCTATATTTAATTTTTTTTCATTATAACTATAGCCCTGTGATATACCACCTGCATATTCGTCCATGTTTTTTTGCATAGCCTCTTCTAATTGTTCAACTGTATAAATATTATCTTCATTTTCAAAAAAACTATTAACTACATTCAATTTAGTTTTTAACTCTACATCATCCAAGTGCTGAATTTTCCTATTTTTAATATATTTCACTGCTGAATCTGCCGCTATTTCTCCTTCTGCAAAACACCCTGTAACATATTTTTTAGGGCTGCCACCGCTTACATCTCCTGCAGAGTAAAGTCCTTTTAAAGTAGTACACCGCTTTGTATCTACCCAGTATCCACTGGCAGTGTGACCCCCTACTATATAAGGTTCTGTTCCTTCAATCTCTACATTTTCCATAGAAGGCATACTCTTACCATCTATCCACTTAAGTACTTGAGAAGGTGCCATATTTAAATAAGCCTTAAACAAATCCTTTTCTTCTGATTTATTTATATCTTTAGTTTTCAAGAAACAAGGACCTTTCCCATTTTTATTTTCCATTACTGTAGCCCAGAGCCTGTTTATTGTAGTTTCCTTTCCATATTTTTTTACATATTCTTCTCCATTTCCATTTATCTGACAAGTTCCAATGCCCTGAGCAATAGTACCTGTAGGTGCTATTGTATCTTTACATCTTAGTGCTATAAACCTCATTTCAAAAGTAGTCATCTCTGCTCCTGCCCGTATTCCCATAGCATAACCTGCCCCTGTATTAAAGGGTGAATACCACATTTTATGTCTTGAAAAGTTAGGATTATTAGGTTTATACAGTCCTGATGCTCCTCCAGTTGTACATATTACAGCCTTTGAATAAATGGCAAAAAATTTTTCCTCATAGATTGAAAATCCATAGGCTCCTATAACTTCTTCATCTTTATGTATATAATCTATAATATTTATTCCGTTTATAACTTCTATATTTTTTTGCTTTTTTACTTCTTCTGCAAGTATTGGCTTAATATTTTCACCATTTATTTTTATACTCCTTTTTCCCCTTTTCACATAGTTCCCTTTTGAATCCTTCAAAATTGGAAGTCCCATTTTCTCTATTTTTTCAGTTACTTCATTCAGTTTTTGAGCTAAAGTATAAACCAAGTCTTCCCTTACAACCTGATTAAATTCTCTCTTTACATAATCCACAAAGGACTCTGGAGTTTCACCTTCAGTTATATATGCATTTAAGGCATTAACTCCCGCAGCCAGACAACCACTTCTTTTTATATTTGCTTTTTCTGCCATTATAATACTCACGTTTGAATCTTCAGCCGCCCTGAGTGCTGCAAAACAACCTGCAGTGCCTGCCCCCACTATTAAAATATCAGTAGATAAAACCTGAAGTTTTAATTTCATTTCATCACTCCTATTTTTACGAAACTTACTTGTGCTTTTATAAATTTAGATAATCTATTATTTCATCCACACACTCTTCTAAACCTTTCAAATGAGTAGGTATTGTAAGTTCAGGATTATCAGGTATCTCGTAAGGGGAATCTATGCCTGTAAAATTTTTTATCTCACCTATTCTAGCCTTTTTATAAATTCCCTTGGGATCTCTTTTTTCACAGACTTCAATGGGACAGTTTATATATACTTCTACAAAATCCTTTCCAAGCAGTTTTCTAACTTTCTCTCTATCCTCTTTAAAAGGTGAAACGAAAGTGGCAATTGTAATTATTCCTGCATCCACAAAAAGTTTACATACTTCTGATACCCTTCTTATATTTTCTACCCTGTCTTCTTTTGTAAATGCAAGGTCCGAATTCAAACCATGTCTTAGATTGTCTCCATCTAGCAAGTAGGTAAGCTTACCCATACAATATAATTTACTTTCAAGTGCGGAAGCCAAGGTAGATTTGCCTGAACCAGACAATCCTGTAAACCAAATAAGTATTCCCTTTTGATTTAATAATTTTTCTCTATGCCTTCTATTTACATCCATCTTATGCCACACTATGTTAGTTGACTTCATATTCAAAAAATCTCCCTCCCATTATTCAAAATAAGTACTTATAAGCTTACATTTCAGCAGTATAAAATTACATAATGTTATACTAATCCTACTATTCTTATGCTTTTCACCATTTTAGTAAGAAGTATGTTCACTTTTAGTTAATAACACATTTAAGTTTTATAAGATATATAGCATTTTTACATCTAACACCTTGAACCTTTTCTACATTTTATTCTTATTTAAAATCCATACATTAAGTACTTACCTAGTTAAGATTTACATAATTTCATTCTTTATAATAAATAATTTGACTTCTACCCTTTTTAATTGGTTCAATAAAAAACTTCCTATGGAGAGAACCCATAAGAAGTTGTATCCTATTTTCTCTCATCTTTCAGGTGACATGTTACCTGCTGGAATTAGCACCATTGAATGAAAATGGTCATTCAGGTTGCCGGGCATCATAGGGCCAGTCCCTCTGCCTCTCTTGATAAGAAGTTTCATATTTAATTTTATATTGTATTGTAAAAAAGGTTATATATAATATATAACCTTTTAAGTTTTTTGTCAATATAAAGTTTACTATGTTTAGTGAAAATGCACATTACTCATAGATATAAATTTATGCTTAATAAGAAGAATTTTGATAATTATTTATTTTCTTTATTTAGTTCTTTATCTGTTATAATACAAAAATCAAGTCTTTCTCTGCCTTTATATTCTTGGGTTCCCTTTACTTCTGTTTCTACTTTACGTCCTAAACCAGCTGCTCCTGGTACCCTAAATTCTCTTTTATTGATTTTCTCTATAGGTATTTCTAAGGGTTTATGCAATTGAGGAATCCATTCATAAGGAACCCTATAAGCTCTGTATACCATATTTAGTTTTGATTTTCCCTTGCCTTCATAGGGACTTATGTATTCCCAAACTATTTCATGATCTTTTGTAACCTCAAATATACGGCCGTCTGATCCTTCCGTTATTAACGTGTTTCCATTTGGAAGTCTCTGTGCATTACTTATAAATGGGCTATAAAATCTAACAGCATCTAAGGGTTGTATAAACCCAGCTTCTTCTGGAGTATACTGCCATATTATTTTTAAGGTAATAGGATCAATTTCCAATACTCTGGAATAATCTCTAATTGCATTCCTGTTCCCTTTTGGAGAACCTGGGTTAGGCGAACCATAACCTGCCCAACCTCCATTATCAAATATAAGAATATTTCCTTCTCCTGGCAGACCTTTAGGTATTAAATGCACATTATGCTGTCCTATTATCCACCCCAATTTTATAAGCTCATCACTTATATCGTAATAAGGTCCTATCTTCCATACAATTTTTCCTGTATTTTTATCTATAATAGCTATAATATTGGACTCTCTACTGTCAAGAATAATGTTTTCTGGTGAAAATCTTTTATCTCCCTTGTCAAACCATTTATTAGGTCCAAGTAAAGATATAGAATTAATGTGCAGCCAATCTCCTACACCACCACCCGCTGTCCTTATATTGGGATTAGCATAAAGAACATTTTTAGATACTTCGTTAAATCCTAATTCATCAAAATGTTCATTTGCCCGCCATTCCCAAATAATTTTTCCATCCCATGTAACTTCAATAATTTTATCATCCAAAAGTACTTTATCAGATATTCTAGGATTTTTTACATTTTCATGCGTAAGAATAAGTGTATTACCTTTATCAACTTTTGGTGTTAATCCTGGTATATAATATCCAACTGGATTGCCTTCTCTTTGATAATCATGATGCTGTCTTGCCATCCATTGAGGCCTTTCTCCTGGATCTTCTATGAATTCATTTTTATTAAATTTCCAAACAATATTTCCATTCCAATCTACTTGTACTAAATCCATCATATCTTGGAACCCATAGTCAGGGTTTCTTTCTCCTGTACTTCCCATAACATATCCACCTGGCAGCAGCTTATTAGGAAATCCATGTAAATTTTTCCACAACTGCAGTTCATGTCCATTCATATCTATTAGCAATGCTCCTTCATCTACTGCCTGAAAAATAGTATAACCACTCCATGCCTTTTCAGAATTATAAATTGTTACCCCTGTAGGATAAACACTTGGATATCCCATAGTAATTTCCTCCATTCAAATCTAGATTGTGTTATTAATTTTTATTTGCATAAAGTCTAATAAAAATTAGTTATATCTTAAGCCACTCTTTTTATAGCATCTTTACTATTAACTATCCCATATTTTTTCATAGTCAAACTTGCTGCAGCAACCAATATTTTGTCTGTGAAATATCCCATAAGCCCCAAGCATATCAGCCCTATGAATATCCATTCTGTCTTAAAATATAACCTTGAAGTCCATATCAAATATCCTATACCTTTATTTGCAGCAAGCATTTCTGCACCTACAATGGCAGCAAATGAGCCACTCATAGCCAGCCTTACTCCTGTAAATATATAAGGTATAGCCGCCGGAATTATTACATTAAACATTATTTGATATTCAGAAGCTCCAAGACATCTAGCTGCCCTTATTTTTTCTTTCTGTACACTAGACACTCCAGCTTCTGTATTCAACATAACAGTAAAAGTAGTAGCATACATAATTAAGATAATTTTCCCCTCCTCACCTACACCAAACCAAAGTAAAAATAATGTTAAAAATGCAAGTGCAGGTACAAATCTAAAAAAATTCAAAATAGGATCTACAAACATTTTAACTGCTTTGATTCTCCCCATTAATACGCCTATGGGGATACCTATTAGATTTCCTAAAATCCATCCTGAAACAATTCTACCAAGACTTATAGCAATAAATTGAAAAAGACTTCCATCCTTAATTAAATCTTCTCCACCAAATATTACTCTCAAAGGACCCGGAAAAAAATCTGGATTTGAAAATTTAGATCCTATGCCCCAGATTATAATTATACAAACCCAAGATATCACACCCCACTTTAATAATTTATTAAAACCTTTCATCAATTTTCCTCCTTTATGCCAGTGCACTCTCTTTTTTTTGAATATACATTTCTCCTTCAAATTCATTCAAAAGAGTCTTATATTCTTTATTAAATGAACTACTAGTTACATCTCTTGGATATTGAAAATTCACATCATAAGTTTTATATATTTTAGAATCAGGAGCTCTAGACATAATACCTATTTTCTGTCCAAGTATGAGAGCTTCTTGAATATCATGGGTAACGAAGATAATAGTTTTCTTAGTTTCAAGCCATATTCTCACCAATTCTTTTTGCATTATTCTTCTGGTCTGAGCATCCAATGCTCCAAAAGGTTCATCCATTAATAATATTTCTGGATTATTTGCAAGTACTCGTGCAATTTGAACTCTCTGTTTCATCCCGCCTGACAACTCATTAGGAAATTTCTTTTCGTGACCGGATAATCCAACTAATTTTATATACTTGTGGGATATAGAACTACTTTCTTCTTTTGCTACTTTTTTCATTCTTAATCCAAATTCTACATTTTCTTTTACATTAAGCCATGGAAAAAGTGATGCATCAGGATGCTGAAATACAACTGCCCTTTCTCTCCCAGGTTTTACAACTTCCTTATCATTTATTAATACTTCCCCTTTAGTCTTTTCAATAAAGCCTGCAATTATATTAAGTAAAGTAGATTTTCCACACCCGCTGGGTCCCAATAGAATAAAAAATTCTCCCCCTTGTAGATTGAGATCTATATCTTTAAGAATATAATTAGAATCACCATAACTTTTACTTAAATTTTTAATTATTATTGAATTTGTTTTTGACATTCCAATTTTCCCCCTATTTCATATATAATTTATTTTATATTTTCAGGCTTATAAGTAAGTTTTTGCGGAAGTGCCTCTTTTAAAGACTCCGTATCTATCTTATCTTCTAAACTAAAACCACCTTTAATTAATTTGTTAGTGGATGCGTATTTATATACTTCCTGTAACTGATTCACATCATCGTCATTTAATCTTATATCACTTTTAGCGGCTTCAATATTTTTTTGTACACTATCCTTTGGAAGTCTCAAAGCTTTAGCCATGATTTCAGCGGCTGCTGATGGATTTTTGTTTATCCACTCACTTGCATCATTTAATGCCAGCAATATATTCTTTGTTACATCTTTTCGTTCTAAAAATTTACTATTGGCCATTAAAAATCCACGGGCTGCAAATGGTATATCTGCCACGCTTCCTATGACCTTAGTTCCTTTTACTGTTAAAGCTTTATCTAACAGATTTCCACTAAAAAAGGCAGCTTTAACATCTCCCTTTTGAAATGCTGCAAGAATTTCTGCATCTGAGCTAAATCCCTGTTTCTTTATTTCATCTATTTTTATATTGTATTTTTCCAAATACCTAACCAAAATATATTCAGTTACAGTTCCTCTTTGAACTCCAATTGGCTGTCCCTTTAACTCCTCTGGAGAATTTATTTCGTCATAGGTTACCATTTTAGTTTTATTTGCATCAGATTGTTGAATGAAACTAAAAATTTTCAGATCTCCGCTGCTCAATCTGGACAGTGCTGCATAATCCATAGCTAATCCTATATCAACCTGATTTGTTAACACCGCATCTATAGTATCAATTCCATAAGAATATGGATTAATTTGGGCATCAATACCATGTTTTTTGAAATAACCTTTGTCCCTGGCAACATAAAAGGCACTAGAAAAAGTACTAGAATCTGCTCCTATTTTAACTGTAACTTCCTTTTTGGATGAATTTGACTTACTTTGAGTTTGCGAACCGCCGCCGCACCCGGCAGCTACAATCATCATTCCCACAATAAATAATATGATTAAAGATAGTTTTATACTTTTCACTAACATCTACTCCTTCATATTCATTTTGAAAATTCTTTTCCACTCACCTTGCCATCTTCATTACCTCTCAATTTTTAATTTGGTTTTTATTAAAAATTGCACAATAAAAAGCCAAGCATAACCTATGAATGGAGATTTATATATGATTTAATCTCCACTATAAGTTAACTTGACCTCCAGTGTTTCTAGTCAGTCCAATAAAAAACTTCCTATAGAACAACCCACCAATTCTTTTGTCAATATATAAGGTAATTATTATTTGATTAGAAAATACAAATCCTAAAAAAGCAATTGTTGACCATTCCAACTGCTGCAATAGATTCTTTTCCAAGCTTTGAAACTAATATAGTTGAAACTATGCCAACCATCATAATGAACATCTGTTCCATTATAGTTGGCCATGCTAGTTTTATAATATCCTTTAGAATTTTTTATTACAACATCCATCTACCGCCATTAACATCTAAGCAAGCTCCTAAGATATAACTGGCATCTTCTGATGCTAAAAACAAAACTGCTTTTGCAATTTCCCCTGTGGTACCTAATCGTTTCAGTGGTATATCTTCAAGAATCTTCTCTCTTTCTTCTTCAGTATGGGAATTCCATTTGTTCTCCAATTTTTCCCCACTTATAATTATACCTGGTGCAATTGAATTCACTGTAACACCATAATGCACTAATTCTCTTGCCAAGTGTTTTGTAAAACCTATTACTCCAGCTTTTGCAGCTGCATAATGAGGTCCTCCAAGAATTGATATTGCCCTACCTGCCTGAGATGCGATATTTATTATCCTACCTTGCTTTTGCTTTTTGAAACTTTCAATAACAGCTTTAGAGCAAAGAAAAACACTTTTTAAATTTCTATCAATAACAGCATCCCATTCTTCTTCTGTTAAATCTTTCACTGTTTTTGAACCGCTGTCACCACCTGCATTATTGACTAGTATATCTACTTTGCCATACTTTTCAATTACGGATCTAAATAAATTTTCAACCTCTGATTTTTTAGTCACATCAGCTGTTATTCCATAGCCAGTACCACCATTATCATTTATCTCATCTGCTATTTTTTGTACTTCAGCCTGATTTCTTCCATTTATAATAACCACAGCTTCTCTACTAGAAAATTCTAAAGCTATTTCTCTGCCTATACCTTTAGATGAACCCGTAACAACTACAACTTTCCCTTTAAAACTCATCTCAACCTCCTCCTATAAAATATATCATCTGATAATCACAATACCCTCAATTAATTTATAATTATTTATTTAAATATAGGCAATAATTCATCCTCTATTTTATATAAATCATGGCAAAGCGTTGTAGGCGCAGCGTTACAATCGTACAGTTGATCATAAGTAAATCCTGCTTTTCTAAATATATTATAAACTTTATATGCCATATCCAAATGCCATTCAGGTTCTGGTGTACGATGTCCCTCCAAAGCCGAGCCTGGATTCGGACACCATGCTCCTGCTAAGCATATTACTCCCTTTGACGCAAGATATTCCACTCCTTCTAAGGTAGATTGTTTAGGTTCAATTCCGGCAACTATATTTGATCTTACCCTACCATAACCAAACACCTTTACTGCACGCTCTAGAGCTTTTATCCAGTTCTCCCAACCGCCGCATTGTTCTACTTTACCCGGACAGATACTTTTAAAAATATTCTTATCCCAAATTTCTATATTCATTGCAATTGTCCTATATCCCGCTTCCTTATACTTGTCAATCACTTCAAGATCAAGTGGAGCTCCTATAACTCCCGTTCCATTGAAGTCCTCTAGACCAGTATACTCTTTAATAGCTTCAGCTACATCAATGTAATACTCTACCTCTCTTCGCTCTGCTACAAAACCCCCACTTATAGTAATATGTTTTGCACCATTTTTATAAGCTTTTGCTGCCGTTTCTCCTATCTGATTAGGATACTTCCACTCTATTCCCTCCTTTTCTGCATAAGTATCTTTTGTAGCATTTATATTGCAAAATAGGCAATCTAATCCCTTATCTTTTAATGCACATTCATTACTATAGGCTACAAAAATTGTACCTTCTCTATTGTAAGTGGCTACATTTGACATATCCATACCATCGGAAGTTTTATAATCATAATATTTAGGATGGCTTAAAAATTCTATTGGAAATATCTCATTTTGATTTTCTATGAGATAGTATTTATCATTTTCATACTTAATCTCATACTTGGACTTATTATCCCATCTAAAGCCTACCTTCAATCCTCCTGGTGTACTAAATCCAGTAGGAAATTCAATTCCTACATGGGGATCATGGTCATATTCAAACAATGTATGGATTTGCTTTTGATATTTTCTATCAAAATCCAAATGTTTGAATATGGCAGGATCCACTTTTATTCCTTCAACCATAGCTGCATTTTTTATGGCCAATTCTCCATGAAGCTGTTTTTTTATATTACTCATACGAAAAAATCCTCCTACTTAATTTTATTTAAGAATAGACAATACTACTCTCTAATTCTTTTTTAATTTCATTAATCCTATCAAGTTTTTCCCAAGGCAAATCTATATCTGTTCTCCCAAAGTGTCCATAAGCAGCTGTACTTTTATATATAGGTCTTCTCAAATCAAGATCCCTTATAATTGCAGCTGGTCTTAAATCAAACAACTTATTTATTATTTCCACTATCCTGTCATCACTTATTTTTCCTGTACCAAAAGTGTCTACACTTATAGATACTGGTTTTGCCACACCTATGGCATAGGCTATTTCTATTTCTATTTTATCGGATATTCCTGCTGCCACTAAGTTCTTTGCTACCCACCTTGCAGCATAAGCCCCAGATCTGTCAACTTTGGTTGGATCTTTCCCTGAAAATGCTCCACCACCATGTCTTCCATATCCTCCATAGGTATCAACTATTATCTTTCTTCCTGTAAGTCCAGAATCAGCCTCTGGCCCCCCTTTTACAAATCTTCCTGTTGGATTTACAAGATATTTTGTATTTGAATCTATCAACTCTTCTGGTATTGTCACTTTAATAACTTCATCTATTATGTCTTTTTCAATTTGGTCATGGCTTATGTCTTTCTCATGCTGGGAAGATATAAGTATAGTATCAACTCTTATAGGTTTATCTCCTTCATACTCTACCGTAACTTGTGTTTTCCCATCAGGTCCCAAATATGGAATTATGCCTTTTTTTCTTACTTCCGCAAGCTTTCTTGAGAGCTTGTGTGCCAGTGCTATTGGAAGCGGAAGATATTCTGGCGTTTCATTTGTTGCAAATCCAAATACCATTCCCTGATCTCCAGCTCCAATTGCCTCAATATTTTCCTTTTCACCCTTTTTAGATTCTAGGGACTCATCCACCCCAAGTGCAATATCTGAAGACTGTTCGTCTATGGATGTTAACACTGCACAGCTAGCTGCATCAAATCCAAATCTTGAATTATTATATCCTATATCACTTATAGTTTTTCTCACTATCTTTGGTATATCTACATAAGCTTTAGTTGATATCTCGCCCACTAAAATCACAAGCCCAGTATTTACAACTGTCTCACAAGCCACCCTTCCATTTTTATCTTGTTCAGTAATTGCATCCAGTATTGCATCCGATATCTGATCACATATTTTATCAGGATGTCCCTCTGTAACAGATTCTGATGTGAATAATCTACTCATTTTTATCAATCTCCTTTTTTCTATATTTTATCTTTCCTTATTACCACTTTAGTAAAAAGTCTATTTGCTTTTATATCTTTTTAATTCCATATTTACTCATAGTTAAAAATTTATATGACCCATGTAATCCTTTCATCTTAACCACCCCCAACTTTTTATTCATTTTCTACTAAAAAATGTACAATAAAAGGCCAAGTATAACCATAGCCTAACGGATAAGTTAACTTGACCTCCAGTATTCTAGTCAGTCCAAATAAAAAACTCCCTGTAGAGAAACCACAAGAAGTTACATTCTTTTGCTTCTCATCTTTCAGGTTATATTACCTGCTGGAATTAGCACCATTGAATGTGAATACATTCAGGTTGCCGGGCATCATAGGGCCAGTCCCTCTGCCTCTCTTGATAAGAAATTTTATATTTAATTATTCAATTTAAATGTATTGTACAGCCTTTTAGTTGTTTTGTCAATACAAATTTAAAAAATAATTCTAATTTTCAAAATTTATATCATAATATCCATATATAACTACTGACACCCAAGTACGCTCTTAAAATCCAATTGCATTCCATGGTAATTTTTTATCTTATGGCAAAATAACTTCAATGCCACTTGCTCCCTGGCCTTTATTGAAATCCAATATTTTCAACTCTGATGGATCTACACGAAATATTATATTGTTACCTAAACCATTTTTTTTAATTCTTTCTTTGAACCTGGGATTTTTTTTAGCTATCACTTCAATAGCCTTTGTAATCTCTCCTTCACCTGTAACTTTGGCAGCTTTACCCTTTATTGTAACGTTAATAAAAGATGCTACTTCTTGATTTTCATGTTGAAAAAAAACTGAAACATTTGAATTATGTTCTATTTGTTTGACTTTTATAGTTCCTTCGCCAGTTGAGAAATAAATGCTATACCCATCTACACCAAAAGCACCTAAAGTTCTCAAAGCAGGTGCATTCTCACCATCTACCGTAGCCAATACTATATACTTTGTATTAGCTAAATATTCTTCTACAAAATTTTTATCAATTGCCATTTATACATACCTCCTATAGTATTTAATTTATATTTATATTTATATCAAATATTCTACAATTTCAAGAACAAGGAGTAATTTATTTTTCTCTCATAATTTTTGTTTTACTTGTCCTTTTGTTAGATGTAAAAAATTTGACATATATATCTCTCTTGTCAAGACTATACTGATTAAAGTATACATTTAACATAATATATACTCCACTTAAAACAAAAATAGGAATAAAGCTTAAAAATATAGCTTGTATACCAAAAGTCTCACCAATAAATCCTCCCAAAATAGGACCAAAAGCTGCACCTATACCTGTACAAGCAGCAAACAATGCAGATATCTTGCCTTTTTTACCTTCTATCTCGCCTATTTGAGAATACGTAATTAAATTAGTCATACCTAATCCAGAACCCATAATTAATGTGCCCACACTTAAAAATGCCATATTACTTGTTAACACTATAAATATCATGCCTATAATACTCAAAATAAAGCTACTTATATATAAATTGTGTATTTTATATTTATCCAAAAGTTCCCCAGCTGTAAATACAACTAAAATAAAGACTCCACCCTCTAATATTATTAACCATGAGGCATAATAAGATGGAAGATGATAATTTTTCACTATTAAAATAACTATAAAAGTCACAAAACATGAAAAAGCTGCTGTTGATAAACTCTCTATTAATATAGATTGCCTTATAATTTTATTATTTAAAGTTAATTTAAAATCTAAGGTCTGTTCTTTAAAAATATCTATTATGTTTATATGAACTGAAGTATTATGTTTTTCACTTAGCCATATCAATAATATAATCGGTATTAAAGTAACTACACCAATGTAAACAAAAATATTTTTATAACTAATAAATTGAACAATATACCCACCAATAAGAGGGCCTAGAAAAGTTAAACCAATGGACATGGAGCCTTTATACCACCCTGCTCTTTTTTTACCTATTAATTTTAAATTTTTAAAAAAAGCAGCATTTAGAGAGGTCATTCTTAATGAATTGCCAAATCCCTGAAAAAGCATAATAATCATTATAAATATTGGTAACACAGCAAAAGGAAATAAAAAAATCGTTGTAGAAAAAATAACGCCTCCAATTATATATAATTTTCTTGAGCCATAATGATCAATTAAAAATCCAGAAGGCAAGACTAATAGCATTAATCCAAGTCCAGAAATTCCTTTTATTAAGCCTACCTGAGCGGTATTAGCATTTATACTCAAAGCATAAAGTGGCACTATCATTTGGAGTATTCCGCTAGCCGTTCCTGATAATATATTAAGTAATATAAAGCCTAGTACTATTTTATTATTAGTATTCAATATTTTGTACATAAAAACCCGCATTCCCTTCAATATGCTCAAGGCACAAAACTTAGTTTATTATATAAAATAATAAAAACAAAAGACCAAATTTTGAATTATTATACCCTATATCACTAGCTAAAATTTCTGACCAATGTAGCTATATCTTCAAGTAAAGTAACCGCACCTTTATATCCCATATATGTTTTATCTAAAACCACACTGTCCCATATAGGAAAGGATATATGATGAATAGGAACATTAATTTTACCTGCAATTTCATTTTCTAATGAACTTCCAAGTATCAATTCAATTTCGCTATTTTCAATGATTTTATTTATTCTCCCTTGGTCTTCTTCAAAATATAACTCTACTTCCTGTGAAGATAAAAAATTTCCTATTTCTTTTCTTAAATGCTCTTTATAAATATCCTCTGGATTATCTGTAATAATAATAGTTTTAGGTATAAGTCCTAACTCCTCCAAAAAACCACTTACCCCCAACGCCAAATTTGATTCAGAAACAACTGCAAACTCTTTTTGTAAATTGTATTCATAATAAAAGTCTGCTATATTTTCTAAATAATAATTGAGCCTATTCTCTTCAGCCTTTATAAATTCATCTAATACCTTTTTATCTATATTAAGCTGTTTACCGACCTTTTTTATAAAAGAACCTGTATTGAAACCCACAGGCAAACTGTTAAAATTTAAATAAGGTATATTATATTTATCTTTTAAATATTCTACTGCTTTTATTCCTCGAGATGAAAATACTAAATTTAATCCGGCATTAGGAATCTGCTGCCATTTTGCGATATCTTGTTGAAATCCCAATAAAGTGTTTACTTTTAATCCTATAGATTCTAAAATTCTTTTTAATTCAAATAAATTTCCCTGCCAAAATACATCTTGATTTGGAATAATTCCAAATATATTTACAAGCTCTTTTTGCCTTTTAGAAGATATATCATAAATTTTAGGTAACTGTTCAATTAAGGTTCTTACTGTAATTTCATATCCATAGTGTATATCTCCTTTAAATCCAGGAGTTTGTACATTTATAACAGGATACCTCTGTTCCTGAGCTTCTTTCGTCATAGCTGGTATATCATCACCTACTAATTCAGTAGCACATCCACTTAAAACTACATATAAATCAGCATCTAGCACTTTAATAGTATTTTTTATCTGTTCCCTTAATCTGGATGTTCCTCCGAAGATCACCTGTTTTTCGATGACATTGCTAGAAGACACCTGAATACCACCGGTATATCCTGAACCTCTATTACCGCTTACTTTGTTTACTCCTAAATATTGCTGAACTGCGCAACCTGCCGTTGAATGTACGATGGGTACAGCTTTTTCTATATTTTCAACTGTCTGAAGTGCTCCAGACAATGCGCAGCTATTTCTAGAAGCGTCAATTATACTAGTATTATTTATATCCATACCTTATTTTACCTCCTGTTTTATATACCAATTAATGCTTCTATTATACCAATTTTTGTTATAAGGTAATCTATCTGCTTTGGCAAGTTTCTCCACAAATTTTTTATTTTTAATTGCTTTATTAATGGTCTTTACAAGATTTTTAATGCCATTAAACCCTAATATATCTAGATTATCTATAGCAACAGAAGGGATTCCAAGCTTTCCGGCTAAAACACTATGATGACTTAATCCTATATATAAATCAGGATTCAATTTACTTAAAATACTTTCTTCTTCAAAAGGCTGCCCATTTGCCACATGAAATTTTATGTTTTCATCTAATTTTTCAATATAAATTAAATCTTCTTTATTCAAATCATCTATATGATCCACGGTTATTCCTGCTAAACTTCCTTCCAATTCTTTTATTAGCTTTACAACTGAAAATGCTTTAGAAGTAGGTAAATTTATATATACTCTCAATCCATTTAATTTATTTTTATTTATATATTCTTTTAAATCATCAGAATATTCGAAGATCACAGTTTCTACATTTTTTTCTAATCCTAAAGCTTTTCCTATACTTATAAGCCAGTTGCTTGTCCCTTGTATACCCATAGGATATAAATTTAGCAAAAATGGTATTTGATATTTTTCTTCTAATGATTTAACAAAATAATCTCCCTGATCCTTGTCTATGCTAACAGAAAGTGCTGCTTTAGGTATTTTATATATATTTTCTAATGTTGAAAATTGTGGTAATACATTTACTTCAATACCTATTTTATTTAACAAATTTTTAATTTCATCTAATTCTTTTTCACTTTCAGATATGGAAATTAAATTTATAAGATTAGATTGAGTTTCTTCTTTTTTACTTGTAACTAAATATTTACAAATGGCATGAAATACAATATCACTTCCATATATTCTAGTTTTAGATTTAAAACCATCAGAAAAAATAGGAACAATTTTTATATTTAATACATCCTCAAGTTCAATTATAGGAGATAAAATATCATCATTATTTATGGCTATTACAGGTGTGGCCACTATAAAGATTACATTAGGTTTATAACTTTTATATAACTTTCTTATTGCCAATTCTAATTTTTCACCACTGCCCAAAATTGAATCTTTTTCATTTAGATTAGTAACAATCCATCTTCTAGAATTACGTTTAGATAAGATATTCAATTGAACTGAACTGCAGCCAAGTGGTCCATGAATTATTATACCTGCATCCTCAATACCGTTAAGTGCCTGAAGAATATATATAATTTCATCAAATGAGGCTTGAGAAAATGTTCTTATTTTTTGATTTGTTTTTCCTTCTTCTATACTATTTAAAACTTGGTTGATATCTCCATAATATGCACTTAAAGTATTCAACCTTTTTTCTCTTATTTGAGGTTTTCTCTTATTCAATAATCCCATTCAAACTCCTCCTACCTTTCAATTCCAAATTTAAATATAGTACTCAACATCATCCTTAAACTCTCCGAAAAACTCATTATATATTTCATTTCTAATCTTTATATAGTCATAGTCACTGCGCTTTTTTGATCTTGGCACTTCAACTTTTACAATTTTTTTTATAGTACCAGGACGGCTTGATAGGATGACTACACGATCAGCTAGAAAAACAGCCTCATCAATATCGTGGGTAACCAGAATCATTGTGGTTTTCTCCTTTTTCCAGATTTTCAATATCTCCTGCTGCATACTCATCCTAGTAAATGCATCCAGGGCACTAAATGGCTCATCCAGTAATAATATATCAGGATTATTAACTAATGCCCTAGCTATACTTGCACGCTGCTGCATCCCACCTGACAATTGGTGAGGATATGCTCTTGCAAATTTTTCTAATCCCACCAGTTCCAAATGCCTTTTAATAATATTATCTTTTTTATGATGATTTAATTTTTCCTGCAGTCCGAATTCAACATTTTTTTCAATATTAAGCCATGGAAAAAGTCTTGATTCCTGAAAAATTATTCCTCTATCAACACCGGGTTTTTCTATTAGTTTATCTTTAGAATATACTTTCCCTTCATATTCCCGTTCAAGTCCGCCGATTATTCTAAGCAAGGTACTCTTGCCGCACCCGCTTGCCCCAATAATACATATAAATTCATTCTTATAAACTTCCAAGTTTATATTATTGAGAACTTCTATATTTCCTGAATCTATAATAAATCTTTTATATAGATTTTGAATTTTCAAAACACCATTGGAAGTATTTTTCGAGCTCATGAGATCACTCCTAACCCTATGAATTAATATTCCATTTCAAAACTCTTTTTTCCACTATTTTTATAAATGTATCAATAAGGAGTCCTATAATACCTATTGAAAACACCCCAACAAGCATTACATCCGGCTGGGACAGCTCTCTGGCATAAGAAATCAAATAACCTATACCTGAAGATGCCGCAATAAGTTCAGCTCCAACTACGCTCATCCATGCACTTCCTATTCCTATTCTAAGGCCTGTAAATATAGAAGGAAGAGCTGATGGAAATATAATTTTAGTAAGAATTATAAATCTCTTTTTTTCAAGTATACTCCCTACTTCCATATATTTCTTGTCCACATTTTTAATTCCGTGAATTGTATTGAGAAGGACTGGCCAGAATGTACCTATACATATAACTACAACTTTAGATGTTTCTCCTATACCCAGCCACAATATAAGCACTGGCACCCAGGCAATTACTGGTATAGGTCTCAAGATTCCTATCAAAACAACTAATGCTTTATCAAGTTTTTTGCTCAACCCAAGCAATGTTCCAAGTGTTATACCAAATACACAGCCAAAAACATAGCCCTTTATTACCCTTAATAAACTTATTCCTAAATCCCTAAATAGATCTCCACCTTTAGTCAAATCTACTATGGTGCTAAAAATTATACTCGGTGACGGCAATACGGATATGTTAATTAAACCTTTGCTGCTGTAGATCTGCCATATTATTAAAATAAATACTGGTATTAACAGCATCAAAATGTAGTCTGAAATTCCACTTATACTTCCTTTAATTTTTTTAACTTTCTTAGGCTTTAGTTTTATCTCTATCAATACAGTGGCCCTCCTTTTTTAACTATGCCTTTATAAAAAACTTGCCTATTGTATACCTGCTTTCTTTGCATAACTTAAATCTATTAAATCATCAACATTTACATCTTTTCTTATAATCTTGTTTTCCCTTAAAAATTTAGCTGTATCCTTTACTGATTGTATACCTTCATCTGTAATATTAAGGCTATGTGAGGTTTTATCAAATCCAGGTTTCAAAACATCTTCTGCTACCCCGGTATCCTTAGAAATTATCTTTATAGTCTCCTCTGGATTCGCTTCTATCCACTTTGCTGTCTTATTCAGAACTTTTAACAGTCGCACAGCTATATCAGAATGCTGTTTTAAAAATGAATTTTGGGCAATAATCACATCAACTTCTTTTTTATATCCCGTGCCGTCAGCTATCTGGTCCACCGTACCCGTACTTACGGTCTGTGTAACAACGGGTTCCCAAATGACTGCCGCATCAATATTGTTGGATAATAAACTTGATTTTATATCTGCAGGTTGAAGATTTACCTGTTGAATATCACCGGGTTTTAAACCAACTGATTTTAAATATATATATAAAAGCTGCTGAGCCACAGAACCAATAGTAACACCTACTTTTTTGCCTTTTAAATCCGATATTTTATTTATCCCAGATTTCTTTGTTGCAATTAGTGCATCGGCTTTTTCACTTGTCCCATAAGCTGCTATGACTTTAATATCCACATTATTTGCCCTTGCCTGAATGGCGGGTTGATCTCCAACTTGGCCAAAATCTAACCTTTTACCAGTCATTGCTTCAATCATCGGTGGGCCTGAAGAAAATTTTTGTAGTTGAAATGTTATGCCATCTTTTTCAAATTCATCTTTAAGCCATCCTTTATCCCTTGCTACTATAATTTGGGTATGTCCTAGTTGATATCCATATTTTATAACTATATTTTGCTTGCCTCCAGTCTCTTGCTTATTACTACTTTGCTTGTTGGAGCATGCTGTAATTGTCACTAGGGAAATTGATAAAACCCCAACTAAAATTCTACTTAATAGATTTTTTCTCATTGTAATCGCCCTACCTCTACTTATATTTTATAAAAATTTATTTTACTTCTTATCTTGAAGGTGGAATAAATTTCATACTTTATACTCCGCTTTGATAATGTTTCATTGTTATTTTTTACAGGATAATATTTATATTTTTAATATATTTTAGTTCTAATGTTTCACCATAAACATACCTGCTCCATATTTTCCTTTAGGTCTTATTATGAAATCAAATTTTTCATAAAATTTTTCCTTGCCTCTACTAGCCATTAATCCTATAAATGAACCCTTAGGACAATTTTTATCTATATAATCCATCAGTTCAATCATTATAAGTTTTCCTATTCCTCTACCTTGAAATTCAGGAATTACAATCATATTCTGGATATAAAAATACATCCCTTTGTCACCAACTATTCGTCCGAATCCAACTAATTTCTCATTATAATTTGCACAAACACCAATAAGAGAATTCTTCAAGCTTATTTCAGCTGCTTTAAAATCATATGTGTCCCAACCAGTTTCTTTTCTTATATAAATAAATTCTTCTACGGTAGGTATTTTGTGAACAATATGTAAATTATCCATTAGAACCATCTCCTGCCTCGAATAAAGTTTATTCCCAATTTATGCCTATGACTTAGGTAGCTTTTATCTAATGCTACTGAAGATTTATTCCACAAAAAGAAGTCAAATCTCACCTACCTCAAAATTCAGTTTCTACAGATAAGTTCAATTTGACCTCCAGTTTTTCTAGTCGGCCAACTAAGATATTAGATTTACCCTACATACTATTTAAATATTTTTTACCTCCTTAACCAATACAAAGTTGATTTTTAATTTATACCTTAGAATCACTTGATATTTTCAGGTTTATATGTAAGTTTTTGTGGAAGTGCTTCTTTTAAAGCATCTGTATCTATTTTATCTTTTAAATTAAACCCAGCTTTAATCAATTTATTAGTTGAAGAATATTTATACACATCCTGCAGCTGTTTAACATCATCGTCATTTAATCTTATATCATTTGAACGTGATTTAATATCTTTTTCTAAGCTATCCTTTGGAGCTTTTAAAGCTTTAGCCATTACTTCAGCTGACCCTGATGGGTCTTCATTTATATATTTGTTAGCATCATTCAATGCTAGTAGTATGTTCTTTACCACATCTTTCTGTGCCAGTAATTTACTATTAGCAACTAAAAATCCACGGGATGCAAATGGTATATCTGCCTTACTTCCTATAACTTTAGCTCCTTTTACAGTTAAAGCTTTATTTAACAGGTTTCCAGAGAAAAATGTTGCTTGAACATCTCCTTTTTCAAATGCCGAGAGAATTTCTGCATCTGAACTAAATCCCTGTTTTTTCACTTCACCGATTTTTATGTTATATCTTTCTAAATACCTCACTATAGCATACTCATCTACAGTACCTCTTTTAACTCCAATGGACTTTCCTTTTAACTCTTCAGGAGAATTTATTCCATCACGAGTCACCATCTTTTCTTTACTTGAATCAACTTGTTGGATAAAGCTAAAAATTTTTAAATCTCCACTGCTTAACCTAGAAAGTGCTGCAAAATCCATTGCTAATCCAATATCAACCTGATTAGTGAGCACAGCATCTATAGTATCAATTCCAAAGGAATATGGATTTATTTGAGCATCAATACCATATTTTTTGAAATATCCTTTATCTCTAGCAACATAAAAGGCAGTTGAAAAGGCACTGGAATCTGCTCCAATTCTAACTGTCACTTCCTTCTTTGCTGAACCTGATGCCCCTCCATTTTGTGAACTGCTGCCGCATCCAGTAACCGTAACCATTATTGCAATAATAAATAAAATGATTAAAGATAATTTTTTAATTTTCACTAATATCTACCCCTTTTATATTAATTTCAAAAATCCTCCTACTTAAATTTTATATAAGAATAACTAACACTGTCCTAACTTATTAAATGGATGCAGGACTTTCTACAATTTTAGGGTCAAACTTATATATTTTATCCCCCCAATCTCTAGCCCAATCTCTAAGTTCATTAACATTTAATGGATTAGGTATGCTTAAATCCTCGTCTTCTGCTATAAATTTTGCTAGTTTTCTGTAAATATCAGCATGTTCGGATTTAGGATTAGCTTCAATTACAGTTTTTCCATAAAATTCACTTTGAGACACTATCAGTGACCTTGGAACATATCCTACTACTTTAGTACCTGTTCTTTTAGCAAAGTCATTTACTATGGCACTAGAATAGCTTGCACTTAATCCATTTCCAATTATCCCGCCGAGTTTTGCGCCTCCAGTGGGTGCATATTTATTTATTGCCTTAAAAAGATTATTTGCAGCATAAATGGCCATAAAATCTGATGATGTCACAACATATGCTCTATCGGTAATGCCATCTCTTATTGGTACTGCAAATCCACCACATACAACATCTCCTAAAACGTCATATAATACATAATCTGCTTTATATTTCTCAAACAAATCTAATTCCTGTAGAAGTGAAACTGCTGCATTAATTCCCCTACCTGCACAACCTACCCCCGGAACTGGTCCCCCAGCTTCAATACATAGAACTCCGCCAAATCCCACTTCAGAAATATCTCTTAACTTAACATCATTACTTCCTCTTAAACTATCTAACACTGTAGTAAGATAATTTCCTCCTCTTAGAGTGTTAGTGGAATCACTTTTTGGATCACATCCAATTTGTATTACTCTATATCCTAATTCAGCTAGAGCAGCACTGATATTTGAAGTAGTGGTAGACTTTCCTATTCCACCTTTGCCATAGATAGCTATATGCTTTGTCTTTTTACTCATAATAAATTTTCCTTTCTCATCTCAAATAATATCAATTTAGTAATTATGTTTTTAAATGTTTAAATTATTATTTTTATTAATTTATTGTAATGTGTGCTTAATTTTATCATTACTATACTTTTCACTTTTTTGGTGTGAAGTATATTTGTTTCTATTTCTCAATTTTTTAACTTTATATCCAAAATCTTATATGATATATACATAATCCCTTTATCTATACCTCCCATATTCTTATTTATTATCTACTGAATACATAAAAAGAGGTCAAGCATAACCCATTATAAGTTAGCTTGACCTCTAGTTTTCCAGTCAGTCAATTAAAAAACTTCCTATGGAGAAACCACAGGAAGTTGTATCCTTATTGTTTCTCATCTTCAGGATATTCCTGCTGGAATTGGCACCGTTGAATATAATAATCAGGTTGCCGGGCATCATAGGGCCAGTCCCTCTGCCGCTCTTGATAAGAAATTATTTAATTCATTTTTAATTTACATACATAATATAACTTTTAAAATACCTTGTCAACATAAAATTTTTATTTATCAGTTTATTTTTTATTTTCATCATATTTTACTATCAATGCATTTTTCCAAAAGTACAGCCGCGGCTCCTATTGAAATTGCATCCTTTTTGAAATACCCTTCTCTTTTAAATGTGACTTTTTTAGGAACACATTTTACACATGTTTCATAAAACAGATCAAAATTAATTAAAGCTCCACTTAATATAATACAATCCAAATCTAATAAGTTGATATAAAGTTCTATGCTTTTTCCAAACTTATATGCAGCATCAAAAATTATCTTTTCAGACAGTTCATCATTCTTTTGGGCTGCAGAGCACACCTTATTAAAATCAACATCTTGATTTGTATTGATAAGCATATGTTCAAAAGCATATTCATTATCATCTGCTGTTCTTATAATTCTCCCTTGTAAAATTGTCCCTTCTCTTACTCTCAATCCACAATTAAAATAAGCTAAATTTTTGAATTGCTTTCCAGTACCATACAAATACTCTGCAATAGCAGCCGAATTTGCGCCACTTTCACTAACTATACTACATTCTAATCTCTTTTCAATCATTTCACCTATATCTATATCATTCCATATGTCTGTTTCAATTCCAAGTCCCACTCCAATAAGGTCAACAAACTCCAAATTTAGCTCTACATAAGCATTCCTTATAATTTTTACAACTTCTTCCACAACCTCATCATATGAATTAGGAGCATTAGTATAAAAACTTTTTTTATAAAAAATTTCCATCCTTAAATTCACTATAGAAACTTGTACATAAGTTTTAGATATGTCTATCCCTATGATATAAAATCTACATATGTTTATATCATATAGAACAGGTTTTCTACCTCCTGTAGATTCTCCTATACATTTCTGTACTATCATACGTTTTTTTTCTAGAGGAGCCATCATTCGATTCAATGAAGTCAACTTCATTCCTGTTCTAAGCAAAATTTCATTCTTAGTCATAGCTCCATTTTTTTGAATTAAATTAAATAGATCTTTTTCATCAGAGTTTAAATCTTTAAATAATTTATAACTGTCCACCATAATAATCATACCTTATTAACATCTTATACTTTTTACTATTTTATCATACAAAATAACATCCTACAAAATTATATCTAAACTATTAAAAATATTGGATTTTAAATATAATTATAAAAATTAAGCACAAAAAAACTTATCATTATAATAAACTGAAATATGGATCTATGTCAATAGTATAGTACTTTTTTAATGAAAAACACTCTTAATAGTGTAAAATTTCAAGAATTTGATATATTTCAGAATAGAAACCTATTCATTTTAAAAACGATATTTCTCAATATAAATTTTTACTATAACCCCCTAAATATATATTATTGACAATATTAATTTAAGTATGTTAGTATTTAAATAATTAAATATTAAATTCTTATCAAGAGAGGTAGAGGGACTGGCCCTGTGATACCCGGCAACCTGATTATTTCAATGGTGCTAATTCCAGCAGGCATGTATTTGCTTGACAGATGAGAAACTTGAATGAAAGACTTTCTTGTAGCTCATGGCAAGAAGGTTTTTATTTTAGTTATAAGTTTATGTTTTCTTTTTACCAAAATAGTCAAAACATTAAATGGTATAAATTTTCTTATGCTATTTAACATCAAAAATAAATGAGGAGGACGTCATGAATATAAAAATAAATGGAGAACCTAAAGAAATAAAAGATGAATTAACAGTAACAGAAATTTTAAAAATTGAAAATGTGGAAATGCCAGATATGGTTTCAGTACAATTGAATGATGAATTTGTGGACAGGGATAACTTTTCAAGTACTGTATTAAAAGAAAATGACAAAATAGATTTCTTATATTTTATGGGTGGTGGAACTTTTGAATTACAGTGAAGAACAAATAGAAAGATACTCAAGACACATAATCTTATCAGAGGTTGGCGTAGAAGGTCAAGAAAAACTTCTTAATTCCAAAATACTTATAATTGGAACTGGAGGTCTTGGAGCACCTGCGGCCATGTATCTTGCAGCTGCAGGAATAGGAACCCTAGGTCTTGTAGATGGAGATGTCGTAGATCTTTCCAATCTTCAAAGACAGATAATACATGAAACCAACGATGTAGGAAAACCTAAAGTTCAATCAGGTAAAGAGACTGTAAACCGCCTAAATCCTGATGTAAATGTAATTACTTATAACGAATTGGTAGACTCTCATAATATCTTAGATATTATAAAAGATCAAAATTACGATTTTATTATAGATGGTACCGACAATTTTCCAGCTAAATTTTTAATAAACGATGCTTGTGTTCTTGCAGAAAAACCCTTTTCTCATGCAGGAATAATAAGATTTAACGGACAACTCACCACATACATACCAAACAATGGTACACCTTGCTATAGATGTATTTTTCAATCGCCGCCACCTGCTGGAGTAGTACCTACCTGCAGAGAAGCAGGTGTGCTAGGTGTTATGGGGGGTGTAATAGGCACTCTCCAAGCAACGGAAGCAATTAAATATTTGCTTAATCTTGGAAATACTCTGGCTGGATATCTTTTAACTTATAATGCACTTACTATGGAATTTAGAAAAATAAAACTAGGCAAAAATAAAAGCTGTGGAGTATGTGGACAACATCCTACCATAAAAAATCTTATAGATTATGAACAAGCAGCCTGTGACTTAAAGACAGGTCAGCTAAAAGGGTGATTATATGATTTATATAGATAAATTAGAATATGAAAAAGTTGTAGAACAAGCAAAAAATGAATTTCCTAATGAATGCTGCGGATACTTGGCAGGAAGTACATCCGAAGAGGATATATTTATAAAAAAAATATATCCTTTAACAAATACAGATAAAAGCAGTGAACATTTTTCCATGGATCCCAAAGAACAGTTCAATGCTTTAAAATCTATAAATAATGCGGGACTTAAGATCGTCGGGAATTATCACTCACATCCTTATTCCCCCTCCAGACCTTCTGAAGAAGATAAAAGACTTGCTTTCGATACTGAAATATTATATGGAATTTTATCACTTGAAAAACCTGAGCATGTATTTAATCTATTTAAAATAGACAAAGACAAAAATGTGGAAAAACTTCAATATAAAATTGTTTCACATTTTTAAAAGTAAATTAGTGGGAGTGATATTTATATGATAGCTATAAATGAAGATAACTATAAATCTATAGAAGACATTAAGGATAAATCAGAACAATATAAGTCGGGTACAATAGACCCTTTAAGATTCAAGGCTTTTAGAGTTTCTATGGGGGTATATGAGCAAAGAACAAAGGAAACTTATATGGTAAGAACCAGAATACCCGGTGGTGTTATAAACTTAGATCAATTTAAGCATATAAGTGAGCTGGGAAAAAAATATTCCCAAGGTAAAATCAGATTTACTTCAAGACAGGATATTCAATTTCAAAGTGTCAATTTAGAAGATATATACCCTATAATGAAATCCCTTATAGAAGTAGGAATTATTACAAAAGGTACTGGAGGAAATACTGTAAGAAATATAGCATGTTCCCCTCTTTCCGGGGTTTCATTAGATGATGTATTTGACGTAACTCCTTATGTAAAGGCTGCTACTAATTATTTAATAAAAGATCCAACTACAATGAATCTTCCTAGAAAATATAAAATAGCTTTCTCAAATAGTAATGAAGACACCGCAAATGCTACAGTATCAGATCTTGGATTTATAGCTAAAATATTAAATAATAAAAAAGGATTTGAACTATATGGAGGCGGTGGATTTGGAGGAAGCCCCTCAGTGTCTTTAAAATTAAAGGATTTTATAGAAGCAAAAGATATTCTCTATTATATACAAGCCATGAAAAATCTCTTTGAAAAGGAAGGAGACAGAACCAATAAAAGCAAAGCCAGAATAAGATTTATAGTTAAACGGCTGGGACAGGAAAAATTCATTGAATTATTTAGCGAAGAAGTAGCCAAATTAAAATCATCTGTAAATCTAGATGTAGACGTGGACGAAAATGAGTTTTTATTAAATACCTCAGCTAATATAGTAAAAGAGGTGAGTGTGTCTAAGGAACTTGAAAATATATTGTTTCCTCAAAAACAGTCAGGGTATTATTCTGTTTATATACATCCACAAAGTGGTCATTTAAGCACAGATAATTTAGACAGTATGCTTAAATTTGTAAAAAATTTGAATTACAAAACATCCATTAGAGTAACAAATACTCAAGGGTTTTTTATAAGAGATCTTAAAGAAGATGATGCTAAAAAGTTAGTGGATATAATTAAAGATTTTACTTCCATTTATAATATAGATAACTCCCTCACCTGCGTTGGAGCTTCCACTTGCCAGTTAGGACTTTGTCTTTCACAAAATCTCTTAACTGCCATAAAAGAAGAATTCAAAAATACTTCTCCAGAAATAAAATCATCTCTTCCAAGATTATATATATCAGGATGTCCTAACTCTTGTGCCCAACACGAAAAAGGACAGATAGGACTTCATGGAAGAGCCAGGAGAACTGAAGGAGGACTTATACCTATGTATTCCGTTTCTCTAGGCGGAAAAGTGGGTTCGGGATGTGCTAAGATGGGCGATGCCTTTGGAGACATTCCAGCTAAAAAGGTTCCTGCATTTCTCCATGAGTTATCCAAATTAAAGATTGCTTCAAATTATGAGGATTTTTACGAATTTTTAACCTACAAATCTTCTGACATAAAAAAACTGATAAGTCAATACACAAATGTTGAAAAATTCATTAATGAATCAGATATTTTCTTTGATTTCGGAGCTTGTGAGAAATTTTCCCTAAAAGATCGTGGACCTGGTGAATGCAGCAGCGGAGTAATGGATGTAATTAAACTAGATTTATCAAATGCTAAATCTTCTCTGGATAAATATATAAAATCTAAAAAAATTGAAGACCTTTATGCATCCGCAGTATCCTCTGCCAGGACACTTCTGGTACTTAGGGGAATAGACACAAATAAGCCTAGGGAAATATTTAAAGAATTTCAGAAGGCCTTTATAGATACAGGCTATGTTAAATCTTCAGTAAAGGAACTATTTGAAAATCTGATAGATTATAAACTTGGTGATTTAGAAGATATATCTGATAAATTTTCTGAAATAGAATATTTATATAAGAAAGTTGATGCACTGTATCAGTCCTTAGATGGAAAACTTGAAATAACACTTCCTAAAGAAGAACAAACAGATGCAACATCTCATGACAAGAAACAAATTAAGGAAAAAGATAATTATGAGATCATAGACTTTAGAGGTGTAAAATGCCCTATGAATTTTGTAAAAGTTAAAATTGAATTATCTAAAATTAAGCCAGGTGAAAAAAGAGGCTTTTATATAGATGATGGTGATCCAATAAAAAATGTTCCAGAAAGTATCAAGAAGGAAGGACACAAAATAATTTCCATAGATACAAATTATGATGGTTATAACCTTTTAGTTGTAGAAAAATAATATCTAAGTTCACAATCAGCTGACGTAATTGTGTTTTTATCTGAACGCTACCACTTCTAACACTCCCATTCAAAGTGGGAGATAAGAACTGCTGCGTACCTGGGATAAGTTCTTCCCCTAAGGGATAGCGTATTCTAAGTGCTAAGGACACTAAGAATACTGTTAATAAGATTCAGATGGAGAAAAACATTTAGTATGGGAAAACTCTACCTGAATCTTAGAATCACTTGATTATGTCAGTTGTAATAAATTGAGGTGAAACTATGAAATTTAATACTAAACTTATACACGGAAACTTAAAAACAGACACAACAGGAGCCACAAATGTTCCTGTATATCTATCAAATGCTTATGCACATAATAGTGCAGAAAGGCTTGAGAACATATTTAAAGGCAAAGAAATGGGTTATTCTTATACGAGAATATCAAATCCCACAGTTACTTCTTTTGAAAGAAGGATTGCCAGCATAGAAAATGGATTAATTGCTACATCTACTGCATCCGGTATGAGTGCCATCTATCTTTCAATAATGAACATAGTAGAACCTGGAGATGAAATAATTGCATCTACTGGTCTTTATGGAGGTACCTATACATTAATAAGAAACTTAAAGTTGTTAGGAATAAAAGTACAGTTTTTAGAAAATATAAATGAAGTAACCTTAAAAGATGCTATAAATAAAGATACCAAATTAGTTTTCACAGAAACCATAGGTAATCCTAAATTGGATGTTCTAGATATAGAAACCGTATCAAGAGTTTGCAAAGAAAATAACATAATTCTAATTGTAGATTCTACTATGACTACCCCTTATCTTATAAAACCTTTAGAGTATGGTGCTGATATTGTAATACATTCAACATCTAAATATATAAATGGTACTTCTAATTCCATAGGAGGGATTATAGTAGATGGTGGTAGTGATAAATATAGTGCTTCAAATTACAAAAACTTTAAAAATTACACTAAAAAATATGGAAAAATGGCATTTACAGCTAAGCTAAAAGAGACAATAGAAAGAGACATAGGTCCCGCCCTCTCCCCTTTTAATGCATTTTTAAATCTTACAGGAATAGAAACTCTTTCCCTTAGAATGAAAGAACATTGTAAAAATGCTTTAATTGTTGCTGAGTATTTAAGCCAAAATAATAAAGTAGTTGATGTAAGTTATCCTGGCCTAAAAAGTTCCAGATACTATAATTTAATTGAAAAATACTACAAAAATGGAAGCGGCGGTATTTTGACCTTTAGACTTGAAAGTAAAGAAAAGGCTTTTAAGTTTGTAAATAATTTAAATCTCATTTTAAATCTTACAAATATAGGTGATACTAAGTCCATAATAATTCACCCTTCATCCACTATATGTGCTAACAACACTCAAGAAGAAAAAGAACAAATGGGAGTTTATAATGATTTACTCCGTTTATCCGTTGGAATAGACGATTCTGAGGATATAGTTGAAGACATTGAAAATGCCTTAAAATATATTTGAAATTTCTTTTATTTTCACACTGGTGTTTTCTTTTAAATATTTCTTTACTTTTATTCACAAATATACTATTTTATTCATAGTATACATTGTAAATAAATTTACGGAGGTACCTAATGAGCATTAGCGATTCTAATGACAACATTAGTAAAGAAAATTTTGAAGATTCCTATGACTTTGACCCCCCTATATATTGTCCATACTACTCAATGCCCTATGATCGATCAATGGAGGATGAATATATGGACCTAGCTCCAGATGATGATGACTTTGATGATGATTTTGATGCCGGATATAGGCGAAAAAACCCTAAAGGTCCTAAAGGTCCTAGAAGACGCAGGCGTAGACGCAGACGTAGACGTAGAATCCATCACATGCCTTACTCTATGGCATTCATTCTGCCAGTAGTACTGCCATATGACGGCTACGACGATTGGTATTAATACTAAAAAATACTGCTCACTCCATAAAATTTACTTAGTTTAGAATAGTATAAAAGATAAGCACTAGTTTATACCAGTGCTTATTTTTCATATTATAATTCTTCTAAAATATTTCTTTAAAAATCTCTCATTTATCCCCCAAAACATTTAAATACAATTAAATAATCTTCCTAATACATGCTCAAGTTAAACAAATTACTATTCTTATGTATTTTAAAGTAACAAAACATTATATTAAAAAATAACCTAATATTATACACAGTTTTATAAAAAATAGAAATTCACAATAAATAATAGACGGAGGTTGTTTACATGTATTGTATTGATGCTGGAAGTAATTATTGTCCATGTCATCTTGCAGAAACTCTTGACTGCGTGGCCTGTTCTCAACTTTGTGGTGAAAAATTCTGTCAATGTAAAAATTGGCATGGTATATGTATATACGAACAATATATATCAAATGGAAATAAAGCACAAAATTTAAGAGAGACTTATACCTCATATATATTGAAAAAAGAAGTATTCCAAGATGATTTATGTATATTTACACTAAAAGCTCCTGAAAACCTGGTAAAAGAATTAACTTCTCCTGGGAGCTTTGTATTTATGAGAAGTGAAGAAAGTATAAGTTACTATGATGTTCCAATATCAATAATGGAAGCTAATACAGATGAAATTTTCTTAAAAGTTGCAATAAAATTAATTGGTATAAAAACTAAAAAACTATTTGAATTAAATAAAAATCAAAAAATACTACTTAGAGGCCCTTTTTCAAATGGAATAATGGGATTATCAAATATTTATAATGCTAAAGGAGGTACATCTTTAATTATAGCTCGCGGCATAGGTATCTCACCTTCAATTCCTGTTATGAAAAAACTATATTACAATAATAACAAAATTATATCCATTTTAGATACACAATTTCAAGATGATTTTAGCAAAGAATACTTTAAAAATTACAGTTCTGAAATGACACATTGCACTATACTAGATGAGGGAAACCTCACAAAAGAATTTAAATCCATCTTAAAGGAAGTCATGGATGCTCAAAATGTAAATATAATTCACTGTGGTGGTTCTGACATATTAACTTATAAAATTATTGATTCAGTAGATGATTCTATAAATTTTTCCTGTTGTAATAATGCTAAAATGAACTGTGGTGAAGGAATATGTGCAAGCTGTGCTAACAGCCATGGAAATAATGAAATTAAGCGGTTATGCAAGCTCCAGATGGATCCACGAGATTTATTTAAAAACAGAAAATTTATATAGGAGGTACTTTCATGAAAGTAATAATAATTGGTTCCGGTTGGTCTGGATGTACAGTACAGTTAAAATAACCTCTATTTATTTATGTAATAAATAGCAAAATTCCAGCTTTATTTTAGCTGGAGTTTTTATATTTTCCCTATAGGGAGCCTAAAATCTAGGTACACAATAAAATAATCCACCCTATTTCAGAGGTCAAAAACCATTCTTAGTTTGATTATAATTTCCACGGCTAGCTTCTGAAAACCTTTTTTACATTATATCACAAATATTTGGAAGATAAATGCGAAATGTTCCTATATTTTTACCATTTAAAAGCCTGCACCTTATAAAAAGGTACAGGCCCTCATCATGCTCTTATCTTAATCCCTATTCATATGATTCAATCATTTTTTAACCATGTTTCTAGTTATTGTGTTAAGGTTCAACAGGGGGTATCTGAGAAAACATAAAACACACTTCAATATTTACTTAAAACCCTTTAAAACCTTTGATATCAAGCTATTTCCGCTCTATCCTTACCACACACTCAACATGTGTTGTTGCATTGAGATAATACTGTAACGCGCAATTATTGAGTTTTTATAAGGGGGTCTTCTAGGTGGTCGGGAGGGGTCATGAGTTTATACATTTTCGCAAAATTGGATAATCTTCTCTTATTAAATACTATTTATCCGAAGTCCTTCAACATGATTATTTTTTATGTTTCACCTCCAAATATCCGATATTATATTATTTCCCATAAATGCTTTCTACTGTTGATTTTCTCAATTGCACACTATTTTTATTTTAAGAATATTATGTAATGTACTAATTTGAAATAGAAAAAACTCTTCTTTTCTTAAACCTTTAATAACGGGAGTGAGATAATTGAATAATGGAATATTTAATGAAGTGAAAGAATCAAAAAAAGGAGGACTTACCGATGTTCATGGTATCCTGGTGGGAAATGCTGTAGACAAAAGTGGCCGCACGGGATGCACGGTGATTCTCTGTCCGGATGGAGCAGTCCCCGGTGTATCCGTAACAGGAGGTAACCCTGGTACTCAAAATACCGATGCCATTCGCCCCGGTACCTTAGAGTATCCTGTATATGGCCTACTCCTCACAGGTGGCAGTTATTTCGGACTACCAGCAGCGGGCGGAGTGATGCGCTGGCTTGTTGAGAAAAAGATTACCGATTTACCTCTCGTGCCTGTTGCAGTAATTAACGACCTTCTCTACGCCAAGGGCTCACCCCCGCCTAATGCAGCACTAGCGTATGCCGCTTGCCAGGCTGCAAATGATGGTCCCGTTGCAGAAGGAAATGTAGGAGCCGGAGCCGGAGCAACAGCTGGAAAAATCTACGGAAGGCCTATGAAGTCTGGACTGGGCACTGCCTCCCATCACATTCCCGGCGGTCCCATTGTGGCAGCTTTAGCAGTAGTTAATCCCCTCGGAGACGTATGGGATAAAGGGCATATTGTTGTCGGAGCTCTGCGACCTGATGGATGCTTTGTCAATCAGACTCGGGCGATTCTGGAGGGCGTTCCTGTACCGCAAACCAAACAAACTCTGAACACCACAATCGCTGTAGTAGCTACAACAGCGCGACTAACAAAGACAGAAGCCAACCGCGTAGTAATGCTCGCTGAAGATGGGATGGCTAGGGCCATCTCCCCTGACCACACCCAATGGGATGGTGACACTATTTTCTGCCTCTCCACGGGTTCCTATACCAGCAATCTAACAAGTGACGAACTCATTACGCAGGTAGGTACAGTTGCTGCTGTAGTACTTGAGGAAGCCATTGTACGTGGAGCATTAGCGGCACAACCCCAAATATACCATTATTTATAAATTATTTTGAACTAAAAGCAGTTTACAAAAAGGATACTGAATTTCTAATGGAAAGAATTCTTGGAAAGGTAGAATCACTTTTTGTAACTGATACTTATCAATTTGATGATTATTCAAAATATGTTGCAACAGCCTTTGATGCTAATAAAAAGTTAAAATGTAGGAAAAAAGTATTTCCACAAGATTGCAAAAATGCGTTGAGTTGGGAAAACGACTAGTTCAGATGTAATATATTAATCATAAATCTATTGCTAAGTTATTTTTGAAAATTTATAATTGGTAAATTTCTTTATATTGATAAGTTTAAAATATCACATTATTCTTATTTAGTGCCACAATTAGAAAAACGAACGATTTGCTAGAACACTATACTATTCAAATTTGAATTTTATAGTGTTTCTGCCGCAATTCAAATTTTTTATAGCTTTAATCATATACCTCCAAAATAGTTTCAACTGCTTTTTTAAGCTTAAAATTATTACTATACGGTTTGCGTAGCTGAAGCTTTCTTATCTTTACTTGTCTCTTAAACAGTAGCCTTTATAATATCAAATATATCTCCAGAACTTAGTCCAATTTGAGCTGTAATTTTCTCTACAGCCTTGCTATGTTTAACAGCTCCTTCCCAGTTATATTCTTTGTCCATCTGCTCTACAGCCATAATTATTCTTTTAGCCGTGTCTATGTCAATATAAAATACAGTAAATTGGATATAATGATTAATACCATAAAAATATTTTAATACCTTAAATAGTTTTACCTTAGTACAATAAAAGCTCTGGAATTAACCAGGGCTTTTTTGTTTTAATTTTATTTGATCCTTTGAACTTACATGTCTACTTTCCTATATCTTTGATATTTCAACTTTAGCTTATGTATTTATTTCTATATAAGTTTTAATATCCCTTCTAATATTTTACAAAAAAATAAAAATAGAGCTTAGGACAGTTTTACCCACCCTAAGCTCCTTATCATATTTTACTTTAAATCCTGCTCGTAAGCTTTGACCATTTTCTTAACCATATTCCCACCTACAGAGCCAGCTTCTTTAGTAGTTAAATCTCAATTGTAGCCTTTTTTTAAATTCACTCCAATTTCCCGGGCTGATTCTATTTTAAGCTTACCTAAAGCTTCCTTAGCATCTGGTACTAGTAATCTATTACTGTCACCTGGCATAATCGACACCTCTTTTTAGAGCAATTTTTAATGCTACATTTAAAGTTTGTGCAGTTCTATAAAAAATACTCTAGTCAATTGGATGAACATTTGGAAAATAAATATAGAATATAGTAAATTGGATATAATGGTTAATGCTCATAAGAATACTCATATTGGTTCCTCAATATGTTTTAATTGATAAAAGCTCTGGAATTAGCCAGGGCTTTTATCATAAAGGTTTTTATCTAGGATTTGAGGAATAAATTTGCTTTCATTTATATTGTATGTAATTTGTAAATTTTGGATACAATATAAATACAATCGTCTCTCATAATTTCTTTTTAGCTGTCCATAGGGCAGCTTTTTTGTGTAAAAACCATTCATAAAATAAATTAGATTGGCATAACATTAACTAGGAGCCTAAGTTATTATATAACATTTAGCATAGTGCATACACAGTAAAAAGCCCTGGTTAATTTCAGGGCTTTTTACTATAACCTTATCACTATATACTACATCTAATTATTATATATACTGTATGCAATTTTAAAATTTTGGTTATACTATTAAGTAACTTTATTCCTTTCAAAATTTTTTTAGCTGGCCTTTGGTCAGCTTTTTTGCTAATAATAGTTATATTAATAACTTAAAATAAATAAACCCCTAACAAAGGACACAATATGTTTAAGGAGGACTTTTGTATATTTTCCTCCTCATATTTTTGTTAGGAGTGAATCTATTACAGCATTGTTTTATATAAAAATATCTATTATAATCACAATTTTAATTTTAAACGCCTGAAAGCTCCTTAAATAGTTATGATATCTAAGGAATGAAATTCACTAATTAAAGAACAGTAATATTTTCTGCTTGAGGTCCTTTTTGGCCTTTAGCTATATTATAGGAAACTCTTTGGCCTTCTTGAAGTGATTTGTAACCATCTGCATTTATCTGAGAAAAATGTGCAAAAATATCCCTTCCATCTTCTCCTGTAATAAATCCAAATCCTTTACCTTCATTAAACCATTTAACTATACCATTCATATATAATGTACGCCTCCGAAATTTTATTTTTCTTAAACTCTCTGTAATAAGTTTGTACATTTGTGTAAAAGATATTCTAGGTAATTGTATGAATGCCTGGAAAATAAATATAGTAAGTTGGCATAATGATTAATGCTCATAAGAATACTCATATTGGTTCCTCAATATGTTTTAATTGATAAAAGCCTTGGGTTGGCAAGGGCTTTTTTAGGGGGGTTTGAAACTATGCTTAGGTATTTTAATGCTTATTAGGCATGTTCTTAATGTAAACTCGCGTTTGTGTTGGTATATTTATACTTATATACAAATTAATGTATTGATCTTTTTGATTATTGATAATATACTTAGAATAAGGAGGAAGTTGAAATGAAAAAATATATAAGAAAACTATATATAATATTTTCATATATAATTACATTTTTAATGCTTCTATCTTTAAGTACCTTTTTAATAGTTCACTTATTAAAAATTTTTTTTAATAAGTGAACTATTATGTTTTATGGATATATTAATATAGTTCTATTAGCTTCTAATATTCTATTTGCAATATACATTACTGTAAAATACTACAAACCACCTACTTATCATCTTTTTGATGATACTTATTAAAATCAATAATATTTTTTGCATTATCTGAATTTATTTCTAAATTTGAGGCTGATGAACTTATTTCCTCTTGATATTTCATCAATTTAGCTCGTTGTTCTTCTAATTTTAACTTTTCTTCCTCAATTTGAATCTTTTTTAATTCCCTATCTAATTTTTCATTTTTTAGTTTAGAGCTGTGCTCTCTGAATTTAATTATCATATCAATAATACTACAAACCTTAACTTTTCCAATCCTATTAGCAAATGCTGCACACCAAATAAACACAACTCCTATTAATGTATTATGAGAATTCAAAAGATTTATTGCATGATTTGAATATTGTTGCAATATTAAACTTAAATCTCCTGGAGAATTCAAATTTGTTTTTGTATATACCCTAATATCATTATCAAATAAATTTATAAGACTGGAGGCATTATAAATAAACTTTGAAAGCTCAATGGCATCTATATCTTTTTCCCGTTCGATATTAAATACTATATTAATTTTATTATTCCTATAATATATATTATATATAGAACTTAATATAAAATCTGAATAATCATTTACATCTTACCAAAAAGGACAAGTACTGACAATAAAAATAAGACCTGTCAGAAAAATCCCAGCAGGTCCTACTCTTTTCCTAATGATTCATAATAATCAACTCACTATACTTATGTTCTTTACCCTGTACCTTC